>JAHZKP010000116.1 GCA_022600345.1 Alphaproteobacteria bacterium
AATTGACTGCCGGACTGCGTTGCGCCGGTTTGCCGTGGGGTCCACCACGCCTGCACCGGACGCGTCTTGCCGGCAGTCAATTTCGTCTCGCATCGCGACCTCACTGAGTTCTTCAACAGCCTGCTAGAGCATCATCCGACCATACGCGGTCACACTTCGTGATCGAATGGTCGGATGAAGATGCTCTACACCTATGATTCTAGAGCAACTTTATCCGATCTATGAATCGCTGAAAGCGATTCCGTTAGATCCGATGTTGCTCTAGCGGCGTCAAGCCAGCGAAGCTGGATTAAGTGCCCAGGGGCCAAACCGCAAGCCTCATCACGCCGGCCAGTCGATCATCCCTGTTACAAACGCTATTTGTTGCGGGAATATAGAGTGCGCCGGGCCGTTTGCAACACCGCGCTCACCACCTTGTTGGGGCAACAAACCGCCCACTTTCAACACCCGCGTCACCAAACCGCACAGATCCCCGGCCAGCAGGCTCCAAACCTGCCCATTTACCCAGCCCCTGGCCATGTAGTAGCGCAAGATTGTAAGTAAGCGTCACCACAGTGGCCAAAACCCCACGCTCACACCTGAAGCCGACGCCGACCGGAGCAACCATGTCTGATGCCGACCTGCCCATGGGCACCGACCCAAATGCCGCCCTGGAGCGCATCGCCGCCGCCCTCGAGCGCATCAGCCCGCCACCAGCCGCCTCCCCGGACTTTGCAGTTGCTGAAGCCTTTGTCTGGCGACCCAGCCCGGAAGGCTTCATCCCCGTTCACAAGGTCAACCGGGTGCCCTTGCATCTGTTGAAGGGCTTGGACAACTCAACCGGGCAGCTCGTCGCCAATACGACACGCTTCGCTGAAGGACTACCAGCCAACAACGCGCTGTTGTGGGGCGCCCGCGGCATGGGCAAGTCATCGCTGGTCAAGGCCTGCCACGCCCAGGTCGCTCAATCGGCTGCCAAAAACAACCACGGCTCGTTGAAGCTGATCGAAATCCACCGCGAGGATATCGACACCCTGCCTCGTTGCCTCGCCCACATGCGCGATGCCGGCAGCGCCATCCGCTTCATCGTATTTTGCGACGACCTTTCCTTCGACCACGACGACACTTCTTATAAGTCCCTCAAGGCGGTCCTGGAGGGCGGCATCGAGGGCCGTCCCGACAATGTCATTTTCTACGCCACCTCAAATCGCCGCCACCTGATGCCGCGCGACATGATCGAAAACGAACGCTCGACCGCCATCAATCCTTCCGAAGCCGTCGAGGAAAAAGTCTCGCTGTCCGACCGCTTCGGCCTTTGGCTGGGCTTTCACAACGCCAGCCAGCCTCAGTACCTGGAGATGATCACATCTTATGCTGACCACTTCGACTTGAAAATCGAGCCAGACCAGCTTCGCCGGGAATCACTTGAATGGGCCATGACCAGGGGCGCCCGTTCCGGCCGGGTTGCCTGGCAGTACATCCAGGACCTCGCCGGCAGGCTGGGCCAGAATATTGATCTGGCAACACAATCCGATCCAGGAAAGTAGCGCCTCGACCTCGCCGCAACGCCTGCTCATTTGCCAGGCCCGGTGCCCACATGCCACACCTCCGCCACATCTCCAAGCCGCAGTAACCCTAAATTCATCTGTATAACTAAGAAGTTACGCAGACGTGTTTAGAATTCAGTTGCGCTTAGTTAAGGCTTTTCGCGTATTTGTTACAGGATCGAACGACTGTTTCCTGCAGACCCGGACAACAATTCGGGTTCTGCCGCTTGTCAGGATACACTGGATTTGCAACAACTTAGCGGCAGTTGTTGTACTAAAGAGGCAGTTATCATGCACTATTCCCGGGCGTTGCTGGCAACAGCAATGGCTTTCGCGTCCCTCACCGTCGCCAATGCGCGTGAGGCTGGATCTCCCGAGAAGGTCGCTGCCGCTGCACAAGTTGCTGTAGCGGCCCCACAGGTCCCCCACACCCTCACTTTTGAGCCTGCCTGGAAGGCTGACCCGGCATTCCAGCTTTCCATCCTGAAGCAGATCACATCGCGTAAATCCAAGTCGCGCGACAAAACGATGGTCCGCTGGCTTGACGAACTGGGCACGCTTTACGCTGCCGAATTCGCCGGTCCGTTATGGATTGAAGGCGAAGGCCTTTCCTCGCGCGCTGAAGGCGCACTGGAGGAAATGCGCCGAGCTGACGAATGGGGCCTGTCACCTGCCGAATACCGCGTTGACACCCCCGCATTCGGCCTGTCTCGCCCCAGCCAGCGCGCGCGCTTCGAACTGGAATTCACGCTGAACTTGCTGAAATACGCAGATCACGCCAGCCGCGGCCGCTTCCGCCCGACTGAGATGAGCCTGTGGTATGAGCGAACCGACAAGAACGCCGACACGCTCTCCCTGCTCCGCGATCTGGCCAGCGCACAGGACCCGGCTGCCCTTCTGGTATCCCAGCACCCCCAGCACGAAGGCTTCAAGCGCCTGCGTGAAGTCTACCTGCGCCGTAAATTCCCCGAGCGCTTCGATGGCACTGAAGTCCGCAAGGCCAGGAAGCCCGCCGCTATCGTGCTGGCAAAAGGCCCTCGCATCTCGCGTGGCAAGCGTCATCCTCAAATCGCCTTGCTGCGCAAACGCCTCAAGGTTCCCGCCGCCCGGATCGAGAATGAAGATCTCTACGACCGCGAATTGATGAACGCCGTCAACAAGTTCATGAGAACCCAGGGCTGGCGCCGCAAACACATCTACGACAATAAGGTCCGCAGAGCCCTCAACCAGACCAATGGCGGCAAGAAACAGCGCCGCAGATCGCGCGTGACGATGAACGACATCGTCGCCAACATGGAAAAATGGCGCTGGCTGCCTCGCGAACTGGGCGACATCCACATTTGGAACAATCTGCCCTCGTTCAAAACGCAGGTCGTCAAGAACGATACCGTCATCCATGAAGAGCGCATCATTATCGGCAAGACGAGTACTCAAACGCCCGTCTTCTCCGACACCATGACCCACGTCGTCTTCAAGCCGCAGTGGGGCGTTCCCAACTCCATCAAGATCAAAAGCCTGCTGCCGCGCCTCGCCGGCGGCGACCTGGACGTTCTTCGCCGCCGCGGTATGCGCATTCAGTTCGATAAGAAGGTCGTGTCTCCGCGCAACTACAATTGGAGTCGTGCCGACATCACCCGCATCCCCATCGTGATGGGCGCGGGAAGCTCCAACCCGTTGGGTCGCGTGAAGTTCATCTTCCCCAACCATCATGCCGTCTACATGCATGACACGCCCAAAAAGCACCTTTTCAAAAGCCGTAAACGCACATTCAGCCACGGCTGCATCAGGGTCCGCAACCCGGTCCGTCTTGCTGAAGTCGTGCTCGGGGAAACCTCGAACTGGAACGACAAGATGGTTGCCAGCCATCTGGCTCGCCGGGCCAAGGAAAACAACCGCATCGATCTTGACCAGAAGGTCCACGTTCACAACGTCTACTTCACAGTCATGGTCAACGACGACGGCGAACTGGAAACGCTGAAAGATATCTACGGTCATGATCGCCGCATCAAACAGGCGCTAGCAGGAAAGTCGCTTCGTTTGATCGCCAGCAGCGACCCCGCCCGGGCCCAGAAGCGTGAAATGGAACGCATCGCCGCCCACCGCCCGCGCTATGCCCCAAGGTCGCGGCGTGTAAAACCGTCTACTGTCAGCTACTTCCAGAACAATCAGTACGCTCTTGGCGGGCCAGGCTATTACCAGAAGCCAAAGAAGAAGAAGTACAAATACAAGAAGGCAAAGTACAAATATAAGAAGAAAAAGCACTCCTGGTCGCTTAACCCTTATTCGCCCTATGGCGCCTTCGCCGGCGAATAACTACCAGGACAAAGTAGAATCAAAAAGCCCGGGCGACGACCCGGGCTTTTTTCTTGTCTCGCTCTCACCAGAGTTACCGCTGGCATGTGGCATGCTCTTCCGCGCCGCCCATATCGGCCGTGTAACGGTTGGACCGTGTTCATTTTAGATGGACGCGATCAGGGCTGCAACCGCAGCCCCGGCGCTAGCGCCGCACCAGCGTAGGGCCCGGCAGCATGCCGGAATGGCCGGTGAGCGGAAAAAATAAAGCGAGTCCACCCAAGGTGGACACGCGTTAGCGCGAGTAGAATTCCACCACCAGGTTGGGTTCCATTTGCACGGGATAGGGGACTTCCGACAGTTCAGGAATCCGAACCATCTTCGTCGTCAGCTTGGCGTGATCGACTTCAAGGTAATCTGGCACATCGCGCTCGCCGCTTTGCGTCGCTTCGATCACCATCGGGATCTGCCGGCCCTTTTCGCGCACTTCCACCACATCGCCGATGCGCAGGCGGTAGCTGGGAATGGTCACCCGCCGACCGTTGACGGTAACGTGACCGTGGCTGACGAATTGGCGGGCAGCAAAAACGGTTGGCACAAATTTCGAACGGTAGACGACCGCATCAAGGCGACGCTCAAGCAGACCGATGATATGCTCTGAGGTCGATCCCTTCAGGCGGGACGCCTCCTTATAGATGCGCAGGAACGATTTCTCTGTGATGTTGCCGTAGTAGCCCTTCAGTTTCTGCTTGGCGCGTAGCTGAATACCGAAGTCGGACAGTTTGCCCGCACGCCGGTCGCCATGCTGGCCCGGCTTCGTCTCGCGCTTGTTGACAGGGCTCTTTGGCCGGCCCCAGACGTTCTCGCCCATGCGGCGGTCGAGCTTGTGTTTGGCGCGAATGCGCTTGGTCATGTTACAGCACTCCAAGGTTGGATAATCAAAAAAGGTTGGAGCGCCCCCTCCTCTGCGTGATCCACGAACCAGCCGTAGATCCCGCCGACAGGCAGCCTGAGTGCGAAAGCCTCGCTCAAAGTCTTGAAGCGAAACCCCGATCACGACGCTGCCACGGGTGCGCAAAACGAAGGCCCCGAAACGGGGCCCACGCAAGTCGACATGTCTATGCTGCATCGTGCCAAACGTCAACAGGCGCATGGCCCATCCAGCATCGAAACCTTACAACCGCCGCATCACTTGGACTTGGCGGGCGCCGCTTTCGACTTCAAGCCGGGCGTCGCCTTGTAATAGTTGTAAATGCGCTGTTCGACCGATTTCTTCTGATCGGGCTCGCATTTTTTCGGCTCGATCACCTTCTCGGGTGCGATTTCCGAAACTTTTACGTCGGTTTTGTTCTCATCGATGTATCTCAGTTCGACCTTCCCCGACATATAGGAAACGACAAATGCATGCAGCAGGTTGGCGTACTGCACCTGTTGTTCGGACCACTTCCCCTTCTTCAGGAAGCGGGTCATCATTGCATCCCGGTTGGCAACCATCGCGGCGGGCAAATCGCAAATCTGCGCTTGATAGGAACGGTAAGCCGCGACGATAATCTCCTTGGCCGTTGCCGACGGCAACTCGATTTCCTTGCGCTTACTCTGCTCGAATTTCACAACTTTGCCCGAACGAAGGGTCACCTGAGGCGGCACGGCTCTCCAGGCATAGTTGACCAGCGTCGCAACGGTCTTGTCACTGATGCTGCTCTGCTTTTGAGCAAAAGCCGGCCCTGCAAAAATAATTGCCGTTACGACTGCTACTAGTCCGATCCCCGCCTTCATTGCCATCCCCATAGTTCGTTCAGCCTTCGATCCATTCCGTAATCAGGACATAAAAGGGCGCAGCATCGCCACGGCGCCCCGCTTGGCGCATTTTGACGAAATGCCAGCTCCCCTTTGTCCGCTAGATCGCCATCGAACCTTATACAAGCGCTTTGCAGCGGCGTACTAGGTTCGACGATGAGGCTCCTGTTTCACTGTATTGAAGCAATCTCACACAGCCAACCGGTCACCTGATCATTTCGATGCCCGCATTGGATCCAGTGTCTGTCTAGCCGCAGCATCGCTCGGCCCAAAACTTGTCGCGAATAAGGCGAGCCCGATTTAGCCCGCCTTTCTCACAGGGGAGTGGAGCGTCATGGCCTCAGGCGGGTCCATTCGGCGAGGCGAGCGGTGAAAAGCGTATGGGGTCATACGGTTAAACCGCTCAACAAAACCGATGGCCCGCCTCAGGCCACCAAAAGGGCGG
>JAHZKP010000117.1 GCA_022600345.1 Alphaproteobacteria bacterium
ACGTCCTCGCACGCCTAGCAGATCATCCCGCAAACCGCATTGACGATCTCATGCCATGGAACTGGAAGCCCACGCGAGCGGCCCCCAACATAGCCGCCTGATCCACGCCGCCATTACCTGCGGCCTTCACCGGATGCGTACAACAAATCCATGTATTGTTGATTCGAATACTAGCCTCCACCGCCTTGCGCGCGGAGCTTGAATTCGCGCCACGCACGCTGCCAGTCATCCAGTTTCGGCGAGTATTCGTGGTTTCTTGGAAGGAGTCGTGCTCGCGCCCTAGACAGCGTTTCCTGTACAGGGATTCGCGTGAATCCAGGTCCATAACCTTGAGAATCAAACGTCGTGGGGTTGCCTTGATAAACCCCGGTAGGTTTCTCAAGCAGCTGGCGGAATTCTCGGCTGAGCAAGATCTTGGTAACCAGCAATGATGCCTCAAGGTTCTTTGTGGCTGAGGAGATTCCCAACATTTCAAAAAAGGCGAATTCCATATCCGGAATGTCAGGGAATATGTAGCGGTCCTCCAGCCAACTCAAACCCTGGGCCTTATCGCTAAAGTCATTGAGCAGCCAATCACCTGCGCAAAAGATTACATCGGGTTCTGTGTCAAGAATATTTTCACTAAAACCCGACAGGTCGTCGACCAATGTAGAGCCGGCGTTTAGTAGACGCTCAAGGCTTTCGCCAACCTCGCAGAATTCCTCGTCTGTCAACATGAAAGGCGTGTTCGGGTTCGCTGCGCTCGCCAAGAAAGAAAGCGAGGACAGTGCGAAGTCTCCGGGGTTGAGCAGAGCCGCCCGCGCTCCTTCATCTATAAGGGATTTGAGAAATCTGGCGTCAGTGGCGTTGTGGAATTTACGATGCCGATCTCTTTTGACGAGTATCGATGAGCTTCCCCACCGTAACGGAATGGCAAAATGTGTCTCCGTGGCATCAGTACGGTCGACATGCCTTAATGCCCACTGCATTAGCCAATTTGGATAGCTTTCATTGTGCAGGAGGTCACCGACGCATTCCGGCGGCAGGGGCGTAAGCCTGCCTGCAATTGCAAGTTTCTGCATGATTTCGCGATCGCCAATGGCAATGTCGAAGCTTTTGCCACCCTTGACGTGATTAATAAAGTCAGAACCGCCGATATAGTTGGTGTATGATAGAGAAAGTGTTTTGCCACCGCTATAGCACTCATATCGGTTCATGAGCAAATCCCAGGTACTGCCACCAAGGAGGTTTTTCCAGCCTATAATATGGCACTCATCTCGCGCTTCCGACATTGCTTTATTCGTCCCGATACTAATAAGGGTGAGTTGTGGCGGGTAAAAATTCTGAACAATTAAAATATTTCAGCTGTGTCCTTAAGAGGGCTTGCTCGCAGGAAGAATAATGCAGAAGTAACGGTATCATCTCGAAACGAGACGGATTGGCCCTCATCTAATTTTCGCAGCACACGGAAGCGCACTGCGGCCCTTACAAGATCTTCATCGACGACGAATCGTTGCTCACTCTGTCGCGCATAGGCTTGCAGTTCCTCCAGCTTGATGGGCTCTCGCCACGACATGCCTCGACTCCAGAAAAATTTTGCGATGAGCACGAACCGCCGTAATTCGTCTTCTGTCACTCCATGAACGAGCTGTCCCTTGATATCGGCCTCGATAGCGTCCATGAGTTCGAAAAGACATAACAAAACTTTGCGTTGCCGGCCTTGGATGGAGAGCACTTCAGGTGCCAACATGCGGAACACCAAATGGGCTAAATAATTATGGCCATAAGTGAGGTGGGAGTGGATAGCGAGAAGTACCGCGCGCGGCATGCTAGGTGTGTCAGATTCCGCGTACCCCGAGTTGAGACATAACTTGAAATGGGTGAATACATCTACTGCCTTTACATCCAGAAAATCCTGTACTGATTTGCATTCGGACGTCCCTTTCTGAAACTGCCGTAACAGAGACAAGTCGTAGTACTGAGATGCACAAAAATAGTCTTGGACAAAGTTTGGCAGATCAATCAAATCGTCACTGCAAGGATAAAATTCGAGAATTGGCTCCTTGTAGTGAAGTGTCAGATTGGCGTGATCTTCTAGAAAGTCCCCGGCTAACCGGCCCGTCATCCTTGAGGGAAAGATGTGATTGCGCCACTGCCTTGCTAGCTGTCGAACGACCGACCTGCCCTTAAGAGTATTGGGCAGCAACAATCGGACGGTGAACTTTACGGTGTTAGGCTGATCGGGGTCTGGCAAAAGCTGCCGTTCAACCACGTAATAACTGCGGAAAAGAATAGGCAAAGAAAAAACATCTCCGCCGTCCCTTTCTGCAAAACTTGCTGACGCCAAGTGTTGGCCGTCAAGTTTCTTCAGTCGATCTATTCCCTGAGTTAGCCTCAATTGGAAGCTTTCCGGAACGATCCTCGTTCTGTCGATCTGTGCCCAGTCAGCGAAGAGAAATACTGCAGCAAGCGCCATTAACTCGTCGGAATCGTTCGGCGCCAATTGGTTCAGTTCCTGCTCGCACCCATCCAACTTTGTGTAGTGCGCCAGGATGAACTCAATCCACGAGCCTGTTTCGCTGAATGCCTCCTTGAGATGGTCTTGCTGCGAAAAGGCCTTTCGCTCACGCAGGGATATTTCCTTCTGACGCTCACGGCGTATAAGTTGCCCCAGGGTTGTGTCGGCTAATCGAGGTTCTGTCTCATCTCGGAATACGCCATATTCCTTTAGAATCCTCAGCGCCTCGTCACCGATTCGTGTTTCAGTAAATATATCGCCCGTGACACACGACACGTCGTGGAGATAGGCACAGCACCGAAGAATAAAAACATTTTTTGGGGTTGCGTACGCCGTGTAAGCAGGTCGAATTGAGATTTGGTGCCAAAGCTGTTCCGCAACGTCTAAGACCTGGTTCCAATGGCTGGGGCCATGCTCCATATGAAATAAGCGAGGTGCAGCCGGATTGATCTCTATATTGGCTTGCCGCCGGAGCTCATTCTTAAGCGAATTCCACGCCTCTGCCAACACAGCATCCTGTGCGATGAGATCATCAGCCCATTCTTTGTGTGACATCGGACCGCTCAGTTAGTTAGAACCAACCGCCTTGAACTGCTCCCAAATGTCCTGCCATTCGCTAGGCGGCTGTTTTTGCGGGAGCTGCCTGGTCCGCAACTGGCTATATATCCGAACAACATCATCGCCGTTTGCCACATGAAACACGTCTTTAACTGCCTTGGGAAGCTGAGCAATTGCCAGGGAATTCACCGGAAATCCGTAATATGCACGGCGCGTTGCTAGCAGCTTTTGACCACTTGGCGACAACATCCAGTTTATGTAGCGCATCGCCATTTCAGGATTGGTGTTGGATGACGGAATAAGCGCCGACTCAGTCCAACGAATTCCTCCTTCTTCCGGAATCGTCCAATCAATGGGTTTCCCGTCGCCTCGCAGTAGCCCAGTGAACGATTCTCCCCCGATAGGGACAATCCATATCTCGCCGCTCGCGAGTGCGCTCAGGAGATCCCGAGGGGAGCTAAAGAATGAGCGAACATTCGGCCGAAGCTTTTGCATCTCCGCCGTTGTTCTTGCTAGCTGATCTTCGTCGATATCGTACGGTGATGTTCCATTGCCTGCCGCCAGTGACATCAGGCCCATATTTGGTAGATACCAGTCGAAGAGACCTACACGCCCTTTTGCCTTCTCGGACCACAACACTTGAAGCGAGGCGACCTCATCTTTGGAAAACTTCTCGCTGTTGTAAACGAGCCCATTCGCCCCGAACCGTAGAGGAACTCCATACAATTTTCCGTCAAACCGGCAGGTCCTACAATCTTGCACGATTTTTGGGATACCGGTCCAATCCACTGCTTCCGATTGTACCGGAGAGATCGCTCCCGTTGGCGCCAGCTTTTGAATATACTCGGGGTCAAGGATGATGACATCAAAGTCTTTCGGCTGTGCCGCCAGCATAGCAACAACTGCGTCACCGCTGGCTGCCGTCCGAACTTTTAGATTTATTCCGGTGTCTTTGGAAAATGCTTGAACTAAGTCATCTTCCTCGTACCCGACCCAAGCAAGCACACGGAGTTCGTTGGGAGTGGTAGATGGAGTGACGACGTACCTGCCAGCAACGCCAGCAGCAATCAGGGCGGCGAGCGCTATCACAAGGCGTCGTGTTACAATAGAATTCAAAATTTGTGCCCTCCGCGTTAAGACTATTATTCTATCAGGTACACTAAGTGATGCAAGATACTTGTCTGTGAACCGCGCCAGGATTGCCAGAGGCTCCAAACTCTTGAGAGACCGGAGCCATGGAGGATCGCAAGACATCCCCGAAGTACTCTCCCGAGTGTCCCGAGGTGCGTGAGCGCGCGGAACGCATGGTGTTAGACCATGCCGGCGAGTACTCCTTCGCAGTGACTGGTTATCGTCTTGAGTAGCGTCAAGATAGACTGCTCGACACGACCGCAGTCGAACTGGGTCCAACAGGCAGAGCTCAAGTGCCACGACTTGCGCTGGGCCAACGAAGTCCTGAGCGAGGCTTTCGCTCATTTTGTCCAAGCTGCTGTCCAGGTTGATATTTAGATAGTGACTGCGGCCCAAACTCCCGGCGGGCTTAGGCACCAGAATACAACACGGGCTCGCCGTCACATACCTAAAATAGCAGCTTCAACAAAGAGGGGATGCAACGGGGGCAAGGGCCCCCTTGCCAAGATGGTGATGTAATACATCACACATCTTGCATACGTTCACGTATGTCCAATTATTTGCAACAATGGGACTGCTGGGTATTACACCGAGCGCATGATTTGGATCGAACACATCTTCGGCAATATTTGTGCCGGGCGCAAGCTGGGTCAGGTCATGCAATTTTAATTGATCTGAACAGATGCAGGAGAATAGATGATATGTCTCGAACTCAAGAAAAGATAACTAAAACAACAACTAAACACTATATCGGGATTGATGTTGGCAAGCAACATCTGGATGTTTACATCCACCCTGGCGGTACGGCTCTTCGAGTCAACAACAACGCCGCCGGCATTCGTAAACTTGTATTACACTGCAAAGGACTGACGGTTCAACTTGTTGGGCTTGAAGCAACGGGCATCTACCATCGCCTGGTTCACGAGACGCTACATGACGCTGGAATGCCTGTCGCAGTCATCAATCCATTTCGTTCGCGCACCTTCGCTGACAGCATGGGCCTGCTGGCCAAGACCGACACTATCGATGCGCAGATGCTCGCCCAATTTGCTGAGCGGATGCAGCCAGAGGCCAGCGTGCCGCCGCTGCATGCAGTGAAGAACTTACGCGAACTTCATACGGCGCGACGGCAAGCCCTCAAGGAAGCTGGCGATCTCAAACGACAGCTTCATACGACAGAGCACCCGATTGCGAGAAAGCAAATTCAAGCACGGATCAAGATGGTAGATGGCCATCGGCGCATCCTTGATAAGGAAATCAGTCAGATCGTCAGTGATGATCGGGAGATGAAGCGCAAATACGCGATCCTGACCTCGATTCCAGGCATCGGAACCGTAACAGCAACCACCATGCTCGCCGATCTGGCAGAGCTTGGCCAGGCCAACGCCAAGGAAATCGCAGCCTTGGCAGGTGTCGCGCCGATGAACTGGGATAGTGGCGCTAAGCGCGGCAATAGGATGATCCGTGGCGGTCGGCAGAGTGTACGGAATTCGCTCTACATGTGCGCTGTTTGCTGTTCTGGGAAGTCGTCGAGTTTGGGTGTGTTCTACCGCAATCTTATCCAGCGTGGGAAAAACCCAAAGGTGGCGTTGACGGCGGTCATGCGTAAGTTGGTCGTGTTGGCCAACACGCTCGTTACGGAAGATCGGCTGTGGCAGCCTAGCTGCCCGTAACGGTTTTAGAGACAGTACAGGCCGGGGCACGTAGAGACCCCAAAATCTCAAGCGGGCCACGGCCTGCAGATGGGGTTCGCGTGCGGTGGATTGGATTGTAATACCAAGTGTTTTTGGTTGACACGATACAGATGCTTGCGCATAGCGCATACACAGGCTCCTCCGTGATAATCGGATGGTATTACATCGCGTCAGCATGGTTCAGGGTGCTTGCGCGTAGAGAATGCGCTAGTGTTTGCAATTCCCCGCTCAGGAGAGAGCTGACCATAAGGCCTAGATTGTTTCGGCCCGCGGTTGCCCCTCAAGCTGCAGAGTTGACCCAGTGCCCCGTTACCATAGTGTAGGCTCGAGGCTTATACTCGCGCAGGTGAGCGCTCCTGTAGTGACACTTCGCAGCTTGTCGTTGGGTAATCGCCTGGGCAAGTAACGGTATCACGGTTTTCAAAACCAGCGGCGTGGAAACCCAATGACCTCAAGTGTGCGACCCCAGACCGCCCACCTGGGATCATGTTTAGGCCTTTTGGTGCCAACGTATACTCGTCTACAACTTGCTCTTCCAGTCTGTAAATTTCGTCCTCACTTCCTGAATGTTGTACGAGTTGTGCGATTACTCGGTGCGGAATATTCCGTTCACTCAAGTCGCGCCAGACAGCATGTAGGAGATGGCCACCACCCGATTTCATTTCGGTATGGTGTTCGGTCATCCTCACGGCGAATGGTCGTCGCGTGACACCAAAATAACCTCGCCCGAGCATGTCGAAGGTTTGTTGGTTCAAGGTGCCTTCTCTCACAGCTTGGTCGGTGTTGAACCTAATCTGATACAGCCAACAATTGCCGAACGGTTTTCGAACGAGTTTGGGATCACGAACAAGTCCAAAAGGCAAACGCAATTCACTCCGCGCAGCATTTAAGAATGCCGTCATGGCTTTCTGGTAATCAATTCTGACGTTGGCGATAAATTCATGCAAACCAGCATCACCATCATCCAGGAAGCCCAAAACAGCGATGTGGCTCAACTGTGTTGGCGAGCATTGGCGTAGTGTGGTAGGTGCGAAGACCTTTCGCTTCTCACCGAAACAGTAACCAATCCGGACGCCGATAGCGAAACCCCTTTCGGGTATGGGGCTAGAGCCAAGTATTTTGTGGAGGCAACCGTCGACTCCCGCACGAACGACGTCTGCCGTTTGAACGTCGGCAAAATAAGGAAGAAGGTCATCGGGTTCGAGGTGGTGACCAGACCATGGCCTACGTTGCTCCCGGGTCTGCTCCCAAGCTCTGTGACCCGTTCGTTCACGTTGCCGTCTTTGTTGGCGAGATGGTTCCATCACGCCGCTTTCGACGGATCAACGATCAGAATGCGGTTGGGTGGCTCGAAGTGGTGGTCGAACCAAAGCTTCATATTCGACCACGTTCTCCAGCTTCTGTAATCCAATCTCTCCGCTCGCCGTGTTGGGTCTGGAATAAATAGAATACGTTCATCGTCATCTTGGCGCGGGGTAACATCGAGTATTTTGCCATCGCGCTTCACGACTGCGTGGAACTCGGCCTCGATCAACGATTGAAGTTGGTGTTCCCAAATCATCCAGCCGCAGACGATCCTGCCGCCGTTGGCGGCCACCTCTACCTCGCAGTTGTTGTGGCAGTAGCCTCGCTCGTAAATTGGTGAAGCTGGCGTGAACCGCAAATAGCGTGGTGCGGCCTTCAGCTCGCAGCGGCGAAGAAAGGCAGTCACACGAGGGGAAATTGTTTCGGGAGCATAAGGTCTCATGCTCCGAGTATGGTTTGATTCGGCCCACTTCTTGCGGAATTCTGATTTCTTTCGCATCAAGAGTAGGTTCAGTTTGCGGGGCGAGCAAGATTACACTACGCAACGGTGCGCCGGCCTAGGATGAGTACGAGACGGTCGTTGTCCACATACCAACACCCTTTCGAGCGTTCTCTGTTGCTCGCCCTTTTACTTGCTTGGCACCATCGTCGGTGAACTCGACAGCGTTGATGATGCCACCGCCGGAAGATGCGATAATCTCGAAGAGCGCGGGCCGGAATTGCTCGACTTGTACACTGGCAAAAGTCAAGACCGGATCGTCCTTAGAAATCTCAGTCAAGATATTGGCCGCGTGCGAGATCTTGCTTTCAATCTCCGCAGCGGCGACCTCGCGATCTTCTGTAAGGTTCGACTGACCATCTTCTAAGTACATTCTGTTCAAAGCAATCTCAGTTTGATTGTCATCCTTGTGCCACTCGACAGCACATAAGCCGACCGCTGACACGACACCGATCGAAGCGATCACAACTGCAACCTTATTGACCAAATGTTTCAATAAATCTCGGGTCGCGTCCTCACCAAGCGTCGTCGTCCTCTCCTTGATGAGCTCCATCAAAGGCTCGAACAAATTCGCCTGTTCAGGAGTTGGGGTCCATGCGGAGGCTATGTTCCATAGCCTGCCAAGCAATTGGCGGAAGTCAAAGCGGATCCAATTTTCACCGCGCTGAATAACTGGCTTGCTCTCCTCGCGTTCTTGCTTGGACAACCTCTTGCGAGTTGATCCATGCTTAATCAGTGCGTAGAACCGCCGGCACCGCTTAGCGACAAGCGCGATCGCATTGGCAGCAGCATACTCGTCAATCGCTTCGGTGGTTTTGATGTCGATTACGGCGTTGTCGAAGGCAGGCTCAACAAAGCCTTCGCGCTTAGTCGCGACATAGGCACATATAGCTCCCTCAAAGCCATCAAACTGTTTAGTCATGCGGGTGTCTCAGCCCCCAAAAAAATGTGCGCGCGAATAGACAGCCTCAAGCGATGATTACCTTGCGGGATACCAGCCAACGTTTTTGATTGCGACACCCACACTTCGAAGCGATCCAGATATCAATGAGAACGTCGTGGGGATGCCCCGCCCAAGAGGACGGGGCTCTCCCATTAGTTGCTCTTCTTCCTCGGCGGCTTAGGAATGGGCACACGTTCCTTCACCGACTCGCGAGGACGCTTGTCAGCTTCGCGTTTCGTGATGAACTGGCCATCGACAGCATCGCGATAGATAGTTCGGCTTTTCTTCTTGGTAGGCATGTGAGTGTTGCCAAAGCGACTCTTGTCACCCTGGTCCCTGTTGAATGTTGGAGTCGGTTCTTGACGCGACTCGCCCAACGATTCACAAGGGTGCCGCGTCTACTCGCAAGGGGACGCAACAACAACTACTCGTGGAACCGGCCTGAAGCTCCGGTGCTATGAGATCTACCACTTTAGGCCATGGATGCAAGCTTGCGCGTTCATGGCCTGTTCCTTTTGGATCGCAAGAGTCACTTAGCAGTCACAGCCTAAGAGTGCTGACTGTCGATCAATGCGGAATCTTGCGGTCGAGTGACTTTCCCGTGCATGTATCAATTCGGTTTGCTGCGACGTCCAGGGTGTCAGCAGCCAGTGTAATTGACGAATGGTCGCGCCAAGTTGGAAAGTGCTAGTTCGACATTTTCGCACAGAAGCCGGTATTGCCATCGAGGTTAGGTAGAAAATCACCATTTGAAGTATCCATCTGATGGCCCAACCAAAGAACCGCCTGCTCTGCAGAGCAGGCGGGCGGCTGGATGATTGACGTTGCGAGTTATGGGCTACCGCATGCCACCGGGACGGAGAGCCGCGGCTTTGCGAGCCATGACCTCGTCAACTGTGGCAGTGGACCAGACGGTTCCGGCAATTGTCTCGACCGCGGATTTGAAATCGTGATTGAGCTGCCCGCCGTTCTCGCGCACCTGGTCGGTGCGTTGCTTAGTAATCGGTTCCGCGCCGACAATATTTCGGGCAATGACCCAGCGGTCCGGTGCAAGTTCCACCAGCGGAACCTGGCGGGCGAATTCTTCGACCGGATTGCGGGCGCGTTTTTCGTTGCCGGTCGAGAGTACGATGCGTGTCTGGAAGTCGGAAGCATCGATGCCAAGGTTGGCCCCCATCCTCTCTCGGTCTTGATCTGTCATCCTGTCGAAGCGGCGGATCATATCTGTGGCAATTTGTTTTTGGTCATTATATTTGATTGAATTACTCATTTTTGTTTTCTCCTTTTTATTGAGTGGGTTTTCAAAGGTGTGAATATAATCCTATCACGGATCAATTGTCAATATATTCCTATTTTCCGAAATAAGCAGTTGGCTGTTATTGAATTGCGGTGAGGCTGTTGTCCCTATTGCATGGGATTCATTGAGGGAGAACTTTGAGTTTGTGCGTTGTTGGCCAGAGATGCCGCTGGCGTGCGAAATTCTTCCTTGAGCTTGAGGTCAGCTTTCTCTTCGAATCCCGGCATGTGCTTGGCGACCGACGGCGGTGCGCTGTCTTCAATGTCTGCTTCCAAGTCATCAAGTTCGCTTTGAGTAAAGTCATCAGCGTCGGCGCTCTCGCGGGCACGATCAAGCTTGTCCTGGAATTCGAGGATCTGTTGGCGCTCCTCAATGAGTGTCTCTTTAAGCTGGCGCTCGGCTTGAAGGTGCTCCCACTTGGGCAGATGATTGGGAATTTGCTCTGGGTTTATTGTCTGTAATGGTACAGAAGCCCCATGCTCATCGAACACACGCTGGCCGTCGATGGTTTTGAAAACCCGACGCCCATCCTCCAACTTGTGAGCCCCGTCTAGCATTTCCTCAATGCGTTGGTTCACAGAATCCAGAAGAGCCCGATTTTCCATCAAGGCCTTCACGGTGGCTTCGTCGTAAGTGTCTAACTTTACGCGGAATTCTGCGACATCGACTGGATCAGCAAGTGCCGCGGCTGTGACCATGGGTTCGACACCTGCACCGAGGATGGCAAGCTCTTCTACACCATCGTTGCGGCATTTGCAGAGCATGAGCGCAGCCGCCTTTCCCGTCGTACGAAAGAGGGGTTGGAGGCGGCACGCAGGAAAGGAAAGCGGCTGGGGCGTCGACCAAAGATCACAGACCGGCAGGTGCTTCTGGCCAAGGACAAAATCGAATCCGGGGATTATTCAATCGCCGAAGTCGCAGCACTCCATGGCGTTCATCCTTGGACGATCACGCGGCGTTTGAAAGCGCTCGAATTAGAATCTCATAAATAATTAGCAGCGAAATATCTAAAAATCGAAATATTACACTCTGCAGGTGTTTTTTAAGTATTGGCGCGTACGAATTGCTTCGTAAATGTCTGGCGCATCGTTAATTCGAGGCTGTCCCGGCGTGATGTAATAGTTTGTAAAGTAAATTCGGTCGGTACATGCTTGATAAAGTTAATGAATTAAAGGCCTCGGCGCGAGACGTTGATACGGGCCTAATTGCCCTGGTAGCAATTCTCGGTTTTTTCGAAATCCCCGCAGATGCCAAGGCAATCCAACACAAACATGCTCCTGGTGGTGGCAAATTAGACAAGCTGGCTTTGTTACAAGCCGCCCGCGAAAAAGGCCTCAAAGCGAAGGCTGGATCGTCGAGTATTGCGCGGCTGAAGAAGTTGCCGACACCGACGGTCGCAATTGCGCCCGATGGCTCATTCTTTATTATCGCCAAGGTTGGAGAGGAATCGGTTCTCGTAAAAGAGGCCGGGCGTCCAGCCTCCGAGTGGTCATATGACACACTGGCAGAAAATTGGAGCAACGAGGTCATTTATCTGACCCGGCGAGCTGCCGATACAGCCGGCTCATTGAGTTTCGGATTGAAATGGTTTTTGCCTGTCATTGCGCGCTACAAAAAACTTTTCACTGAAGTTCTTGTAGCCTCCTTCTTTTTGCAGATCTTCGCGCTCGTTACGCCTCTGTTTTCCCAGGTTATCATCGATAAAGTTCTGGTTCATCGCGGACTGACAACGCTTGACGTTTTGATCATCGGCCTTGCGGCAATTGCAGTATTCGAAGTTACGCTGGGCGGTTTGCGAACATATATCTTTTCGCACACAACAAGCAGGGTCGATGCACAACTTGGCGCTAAGCTATTCCAGCATTTGCTGGCGCTGCCCATGTCCTATTTCGAGAGCCGGCAGACAGGCCAAACGGTGGCGCGCGTTCGTGAACTGGAAAACATCCGAAACTTCCTGACCAGTTCCGCCCTCACCCTCGTCATCGATCTGGGCTTCACAGTCGTGTTCTTCGTGGTGATGTATTACTACAGCCCGACGCTCACCTACGTCGTGCTCGCCTCACTGCCGTTTTATATCGTCATCTCGCTGTTCGTGACGCCGCTTTTAAAAAAGCGCATTGAAGAGCAGTTCGAACGTGGCGCGGTCAACCAAGCCTTCCTTGTCGAATCCGTTTCCGGGGTCGAGACGTTAAAGGCAATGGCCGTCGAGCCCCAGATGCATCAACGCTGGGAAGAAAACCTCGCCGCCTATGTGCGCTCGTCGTTTCGCACCATCACCCTTGGCACGGTCGGCTCCCAGTCTGTCACGCTGGTCAACAAGATTACGACAGGCGCGATCCTCTGGTTTGGCGCCCATGCGGTGATAGCCGGCGATATGACGGTCGGCGCCTTGGTCGCCTTCAACATGTTGGCTGGCCATGTCAGCGGACCGATTCTGCGCCTCGCGCAGTTGTGGCAGGACTTCCAGCAGTTCCGCATTTCCGTTGACCGGCTGGCCGACATCCTCAACACCAAGACCGAAACAAATGCGTCGGCAACACACCCCAATTTGCCGCCTATCCGCGGGTCTGTGAAAGCCGAACACGTCACCTTCCGATATAAGCCGGGCACGCCTGAAGTGCTGCGTGATCTCTCTCTTGAGATCAAACCCGGCCAGGTCATCGGGCTTGTCGGAAGGTCAGGTTCTGGCAAGTCGACTCTCACCAAACTCCTGCAACGCATGCATGTCCCAGAGCGCGGACGCGTTCTGGTTGACGGTATCGACATCATGCTGCTTGACCCAGGTTGGTTGCGCCGTCAGATCGGTGTCGTGTTGCAAGAGAATGTTCTGTTCAACCGCACGGTTCGCGACAACATCGCGCTGGCCAATCCGAGCATGTCGATGGAAGCCGTCATCCAGGCCGCCAAACTGGCCGCCGCGCACGACTTCATTTTGCAACTGCCGCAAGGCTACGACACGGTTCTGGAAGAGCGCGGAAGCAACCTTTCAGGTGGCCAGCGCCAACGCATTGCCATCGCCCGCGCCCTTGCCACCAACCCGCGCATTCTGGTGTTCGATGAGGCAACCTCGGCGCTCGACTATGAAAGCGAAGCGGTCATTCAAAAGAACATGCGCGACATCTGCCGGGGCCGCACGGTGTTCCTCGTCGCCCACCGCTTGTCGACGGTGCGCCGGGCCGATCGCATCCTGGTGATGGATGAAGGCCAAGTGGTCGAAGACGGGCCGCACGAAAAGCTGATGAAGCTTGGCGGCATCTATGCCGACCTTGTCAAGCAATCGGCAGGATAGAGGCAAACCGCTATGAGCAATCTCGAACATAAAACCGTCCCCGGCCGCAACCGCAGCGAATTGGAATTTCTTCCCGCTGCCTTGGAGGTGTTGGACACCCCGCCGCGTCCGGCCGCCCGTATGACCGCGCTGCTAATTGCAACGTTCTTTACGTTTGCTTTGATCTGGTCGATTTTCGGCCAAATCGACACGGTCGCAGTGACCGACGGCATGCTGGTAACGCGCGAGCGAGTCAAGCTGGTGCAGCCCCTGGAAAACAGTGTCATCCGCTCGCTTCCTGTCAGGGATGGCCAGCAGGTCAAAAAGGGCGACATCCTGGTTGAACTGGATCCGACGGAAACGTCGGCCAATGTCGAGGCGTTGCGCTACGATCTGTTGAAGGCCCGGCTCGATGCCGCCAGCGCGGCAGCCATTCTGTCGGACAAACCATCTCAGACCTTTATGTCTCCAGCCGATGCCGAGCCGACCGTCACCAAGGTGACCCTGGCACAAATGATGGGTGAATTAGAAAAGCACCGCGCCGAGATCAAGACGCTGGAAGCGCAAATGAACGAGCAGCGCGGCGAGATCGAAGTTCAGCGTTTGGAAGAAGAAAAATTTCGGGATGTCTTTCCCATTCTGGAGCGCCGGCATGCCGCGCTGGAAAAACTGTTCGGCAAGGAACTCGTCGCCGAGCCGGTTTACATGGAAGCCGTGCAGCAATTGATCGAAGCGCGCTCAAACATTGCCAGCAACAAGGCCTCGCAGGCGCAAGCCGCTGCAAAACTGGATGCGTTAGAGCGGCGGCGGGAAGAAACCCGCGCATCGTTCCGCGCGACGCATCTTCAGCATCATGCCGAAGCCTTGAGCAAGATCGCCTCGCTTGAACAGCAGGTGCGTAAAGAAACCCGCCGCGATGCGCAGCGAACGTTGCGCGCGCCGATTGATGGCACCGTGTTCGGGCTGTCGGTCTTCACCGTTGGCGGCGTTGTCACCACAAAGGATACGCTGATGCGCATTGTCCCTAAGGGCAGTCCGCTGGAAGCCGAGGTGACGGTTATGAACAAGGACATTGGTTTCGTCTCGGAAGGCCAGAAGACCGAAGTCAAGCTGGAGACCTTCCCGTTCACGCGCTACGGCCTGATCGATGGCCGTGTCAAACACATCTGGCGCGATGCCATTCCCGATGAAAAGCGCGGTCTCATTTACAAAGCCATTGTTGAGCTTGATGCAACCAAGATCTTGGTAGGTTCCCGCTGGGTTCCATTGGCGCCGGGAATGTCTGTGCAGGCGGAAATCAAAACCGGCCACCGCTCGGTCATCAGCTTCTTCTTGTCGCCACTGTTGCGCTATCGCGACGAGTCGATGCGGGAGAGATGAGCACTTAATTCAACTGATCGTCACGTGCTTGGTAAAGGCTTAACTGGATGCGGAGATACTCCGTCCGTGGGCCACTGATCCGAATGCGTTATATCCAAAACTCGGACTATGAAATGCCCCGAAAACTAATCGACGAGAACGCTACAGGTTACCTAATTTATGTTGCAAGGCTGAACGCACGAGCATTGGCTCAACCCCCTTAGATCAATGGACCATGGATTGCCTCACGCAGCGCATTGTTGTGTGGAAGGCATTCATCAGGTTGGACTGACTAAGCGAAATACGAATTCTCAGGCTTTGCGAAAAAAGGACGAATTTAATGAGCAACGACCAGAACGCTGGCACCGACCAGAACGCTAACGCCGGTACAAATGCGAACGGCGGCCCCACCGCCGAAGATGGCGTAGAAAATAAGTCATCTTCTGTGGGGACGGCTTCGCCCGCCACGGAGGCATCTCCGGCCGGGGCGGCTTCGCCCTTTGAGCATCAGGTTCCCGAAGGTCATGCCAAGACCGTGTCTTCCGTACTGGGCGAGATCGTCTGGTTGATGAGCCAATCGCCGCTGCACAAGCGCTTTTACATCGAGGACCTGGAATGGTTCGTGATGACGCCGGCGCTGATGCAGCAGTTCCGCCTCTATTACGCCCAGGACCGCCCGCTCGGCGTTGTGTTGTGGGGCACGGTTTCCGATGAGGTTGAAAAGAACCTCGCCGAAGGCACGACGAAATTACGCCCGCAGGATTGGAAGTCCGGCGACAAAGCCTGGGTTGTCGAGGTGATCGCGCCTTTCGGCGGCGCTGACGAAATGGTCAAAGACCTCAAGAAAAAAGTCTTCGCCGACCGCGAACTGAAATACCTCACGGTGGAAGACGGCGAGCGCAAGGTGAAGGTGGCGTGATGTGTCTAAATAGAAGCGGACACCGAATGAAGAGAAATTGGAATGGCATATGGTTATCAGAAAGCAAGCCTGCCACTTTCTTTCTGAGGTTGGTTTTGGTTGGGGCAATTGCATGTATATTTAATCTGCTAAATTATTCCATGAACCACGGGCTAATCCCTTACAGCATTTTTCTAGGCTTCGCTTTAAGTGGTACCTTGATTGTTGGCGCGCTGTTTCTGGTTGTTCAACTGATCAAACATATCATTAGAGCCCGCCATTCAGGTGCAGCGGCTTACCTAGCGTATGGTTGTATATTTTTGCTGGTTTTATGGTCCTCGGGCGTTACGACAAAAATTTTTGATCAAGCGAGATGGGCTTGGGGATCCAATCGCTATCTTCAATCCGTCGCCGAGGACTCATGCAGTGGAAAAGATGCATTTAGAAGTTTGAGTTGGGGTGAAAGTGGCTTTGCCGGAAACAATTACTTCGCTCGAATTTTTGTCTTCTGTCGGGCGGTGAATCCTGGGTTCGATCACGAACAGTCTAAGAGCAGTCGAGAAGAGGCTTGGCGCCAAATTATCTTAGAACAGCAAAACTCCAACTGTCTGCTCAATGTAGTCAAACTGAGGCATGGGATATTTATCGTTCGCACAAGGTGTTAACTCGCAATGGATAGTCTTTCGTACGAGCGCGCCAAGCAGTCTGATCTAGAAGTGGGAGAAATTAATGTCACTCGATGAATTGTACGTCTTTGATCATATTGGGAGACCGGTAGCTGCAAAAAGGTTGCGCGATTTTGAAGGAAACTATGTAATAAACCCGGACACAGGCACGCCGTACATCGTTCCTCGAGACTACTCGATCCAAGATTCTATTAATTTGGGAAATGAGTACAGAGAGTTTATTCTTAACCATCCCAGCACGTTGACTCCAGTGGCAGGCGGACCCTTCTTTTCGTATATGGAGCTAGGCTCTGAGAAAATCGTTCCCGGCTTCCGTGCTGGAGGCAGCCAGGATCTGCAAAGAACATACAACAATGTTGCGAATGGCGGTGGAGCCGAGTTTGTTTCGGCATTCACAGACATTGCTTCATTTCATCTAGGTTTTGCGCTTCGAGTAGCAGGTTTTCATCCGGAGACAACGACGGCGGCAGGAGGGTTTTACAATCTTCGAAATTTGTTCGAAGAAGATATTTCTGTAACGTGGCGCTGGGGAATAAACTCAGACCTCCCGGCTGATATTTATGCGGGCGCAGATTTTTACTCTACGGGCCGCTGGGCACCTGAACCCATAATTAATCCACTCCGCAACACTCCAACCGGCCTCCCCTGCTTCTCCGCCGGCACGCCAATCCTTCTCGCCGACGGCACGTCGCGAGCCATCGAAGACATCCACCCCGGTGACGCCGTTGCCGCATTTGACGAAACCGACTCGCTTGGCCGCGCCGACTTGCGCCCGGCAACCGTCGCCCGTCTTCTTCCAGGTGTCACCGAAGAGTGGATTGTCCTGGAAGACACTTCCTCGGCCCGCCTCCGGCAGGACACCCGCGTCACACCAGGACACCGCTATCTGACAGAGCACGGCACCTGGGCCACTGCGGCAGAACTGATCGTTTCCGACGTGCGCGCTGTTGCTGCTGACGGAAGTCTTGTTCCACTGCGCGGCACGTTGCTGCGCGCCAGCGATGCCGGTTCCGATGCCGAATGGATCACGCCCGAGCCCCATGCCGACGGTGGCAACCTCGTCCAACCCGCTCCCGTGTTCGGCTGGCGCACCTATAACTTCGAGGTCGCGGAACTGCACACCTACGTTGCCGCTGGGATGCGCGTTCACAACGACTGTCTTCATGCCAATGAGACGATATTGCAGGATAGTTTCGAACTTTTGCCGGACGGCACAGGCTATTCGATTGCAGCGATCAATTCCATTACCGGCTTGGTCACTACCATCAACCATACAGTTGCTGGCAATCCTGTCGACGGCATCATCACCGATATTGGCGACTCGCTGATTTCCCGCCAGACGCACATCCCTTCAATCGACTCCTTCCTCAATCAGGAACTAACCTTCGGCGACGACAATATAATCATCCCCGGAGGCTGGTCGTTCCAGAACAATGAATTCAGCCATCAGTTCGGCGACCTGCCGGACGGTCTTGTTGTGGTCGAAGGCGGACCCATCGACTATCCCTCCGATGGCGTATTCGGTGAGATGTCCGACTACGATCCTATTCAGGACCTAGGACTTGCCGGTCTTGATGAATCCGGTGAACCATGGGGAGCGACAAGCTTCGGCGACATGAATTGGTACGGCCTGGCCGATCCCAATGATGGTTCTGTGGTGACCACTATCGGCTACCACCAACCCGAGACGCCGCCACCCGATCCGGAAACGGGCGAGGCAGCACCGACACCTCCGGCACAGGTCTTCATCCGCCAGCAGGAAACCAGCGGTGGTTCGCTATCGTTCAACGATGCCTTCATCGTCGGTGGAGAAACGGCCTTCACCGGCGTTGGCATGACAGATGGCAGCTACACCGGGCTCACCAACCCACCACCCGATGACGGGATCATCAACGATGAAGGTGGTGACGATACCTTGCCGGGCGGTGGCGGCAACGATGACCTCACCCCGCCGGAAGACAGCGGCCCGACGCTGACGACTGGAAGGTGGAGAACATCGGTGTCGAATGGTGAAGAGCAAGGCCCGCCGCCACCGCCAACGCCCCCCATCATTACCGGTGCGGCAATCGGCCGGATTTTCGGGTCGTCGTTAGCGAACCTCATCGATACCGATAACGTCTTCGAAGATATCGCGGTCACTGCTGCGCTGCAGACCGGGCTGGGAGCTGTCGGGGCAACCGTCGATACTCTGATCGGCAACGGTCAGATCGCCGATATTTCCCTGGTCGATGCCAGCGGCAACTTCCAGTTCAATGCTGGCGCTTTGGGCCAGTCATTCGCCACCAATCTTTCTGTTGGCGCAATCGGAGTGGTTTCGGGCTATCTGGCCGGTGAACTCTCGGACGCCATCGGGCTCGACGGTGACGATTTCGGGGCGCAGCTGTTCAACACGACAGCAAGTACCTACATCAACAGCGCCATTAAGGACGTTGCCGGTCGCCTCGCTACAGCAGCCGAACTGCCGCAGTTTGGTGAGCTAATTTCGGCGCCCAGCAACACGGTGCTTCCCGGAATACCAGCGGACATTGGCGGATTGGCCGGTAGCCTGGGCGTCAGCATCGGTGCTCTGGTCGGCACGCGGCTTGCCCATCAGATCGTCGAAATCGAGAATGTCGGCGGTGCCATCGGCTCGTCGATCGGCAGCGCCATTGGAACGACGGTGGGCGTTGGTGTTGCTTCGGCTCTATCGCTGACGGGTACGTTGATCGGTTCGGTACTTTTGCCCGGCGTCGGAGCGTTTGTCGGCACAATTCTGGGCACCGTGATCGGCAACTGGTTTGGCAATCGTTGGCCCGATCACGGCTATGGCGAAGCCCGTGCCACAATCGGTGTAGGCAACTACGGCTTTGCCCGCCAATATGCTCGGGGGGACGATGCCAACTTCTCCACGCCGAACGCACGACGCGAAATAGCCGTCCGAGGCATCCTCAACAAGTTCATCGGGGCCAGTGGTGGAAGTGCGGGCAGCGTTGTCGCGCTGAAGTTCCGCCTGAGCTACTATAACAGCGGCAAGCAGTCCTACGTCACTGTGTATGGCGGTGGCCTCGATGGCGTGAAGAAGAATTCCTACAACGATACGCAAATCGTCAACTTTGCCGTCGTCAATGCAGCGCGCAGACTGAATATCAGGGATGGCGACAGATTCATTTCGCATGCCCTGCGCACCAACAACGCCACGACAGTCGATCAACTGGCCTTACAGGTCACGTGGGCGTCGAACTGGTCCAACATCGCCAGCCTTTTGGAAGCGGCTAATCCGGAGCTGACGTTCGCACTGCGAACCTTCCGGGACGCCGTCGGGACGCAAGGTGACGCCGTGTGGCGCTCCGCCCGCGCCTTTGGTTATCATTTGAATGAAACCAACAATGCAGCGCGCAAAGAAGCCGTCGGCGTGCACGTTTATCGCGCTTTGACCAACACAACAGCGAACAGCGTCAGCCGCCTGCAGGCGCAGTTGTCCGTGGCGGAAGCCTACACAACCACCATGAATCAGGTTCTTGCGCTGACCGGCGGCGTTATCAGGGGGGGAGAGCCGACGCCTGACTTTAATGCGCATGGCCTGCAAAGATTGACCAATGCGCAAGGTCAGATCATCGAAGGTGTTGCGGCATATAACACACGCCTGAACGAACGCGGGGGCTGGCTGGCGCGCCAGCAATTGCAATCCCGTCTGGCAGATATGACCGGAGACCCATATGTCATCGCGGCATTGGCCGACGCCACAACAAACGATCCTGAGCGACTCATTCAAAACCTCACAATCGCACGGGGCTACGGTGGCCTGATCGAGATGGTTCTGGGATATGCCGACGATGGCGTTACGATTGACATGCCCTCGTTCCGGGGCATTGACCTGACCATACACACCAACCCCGACGTCATCGAACGCCGTATTGGCGAGGAAGTCGTCGAACATGTCAGACGGGCAACAAGGAGCCTGTCGAATGATGCCGGAGTTGACCCGTATGTGCTTCACGCGGCCCAGAATCTGGATGCGACATCAATCGCCAACGCTGCAACGATCATCACGATTGCGGCTTCGTTTTCAGAAAACATAACAAATGCCGCTGAGGGCGCGGAAGAACCTGCCATGCTTGGCGAAACCCGCCAGCTTTTTGCAAACTTCGGTGTGACCTTCAATTCGTTTGGAATGCCTGACTTCAATGGCGATTGGATCGATATAAATCCATCGCTGAGTACGGCCGCTCAAGATGCGGCTTATGAGTCTCAGGCCAATGCGGCTGTTGAAACGTTGATCGTTGACGCGATCCGCGGTGGCGAATTTGAGGGCGAGGGAATCGTTCTGGATGCGGTGAGGCAGACAACGGCCTCTTCCCGCAGCGAGTTAATATCCCAATTGGTGGTCGCACAGGATTATTCTGGGATCGTTCAGGCGATGTCGCGACTTGGGATCGACACAGGTAGTCTGGCGCTACCCGATTTCAATGCAACATCTCTGGAAACCGTTCCCGGCGAAGACGCAACCGATGCGGAACGCGAAGCATATGTCGATGCGATCAGGTCTCAAAGCCTCGCAGTGCTCGACAGCACAACTGCTGATGTCGAAATTCAGGGTAGTGAAACGGCGGTTGCCGAGTTTACTGCCCGTCGGGATACATTCATCGAACTGGCTCTACAAACGCAGGCCCTTGTCGCTGGTGCGCTGAACATCCTAACGACTGACGACCAGATCGTCATCGGCGATGAGATCGCCCGCGTTTCAACGACGCGAGGTTCAGTCCTGTCTGTTGGTGCCATCGATCTAGCAAGTGTCGATCTGAGTGCAATCAATGCAGCTATCGGCGAAGGTGATCGCGCAACCGAGATCGCCAACGTTGCCGGTCAGCTTGCTTATCAAGCTCTGAGGGATGCTGAAATCGAGAACGGCAATCCCTACGAGATGAGGGCGCTGACCAGCCCCACAGTAACAGATTTCCAATCGCTGATTAACGAACTGACGATTGGAAGCGACTTGAGCTTTTATTCCGAAAACCGGTCGGCGATCGACGCGGTCACGTTCCTTGATCCGGACAACGCATTGGCGGGCGGCTGGGTTCTGTCGGTGTTAAAAGGCTTGGAGATCAATCTCCACATTACCGACGGCCAGCCGTTCTCCGAGGGGCTTGCCCCCTTCCTGGAACAAAACGCCAGCTTGTATGGAAGTCTTGGCGATCTGATGGTGCGCCAGGAAAGCGGCGGTCTTGCTGTTGTCGAAACCAGCGGCGACCACGACGTCATCGCTTTGCCGGACATCGCCGAGGAAGCGGGCCTCGTCACTGTTAACGCCGACCCGGCAGCACCGGTCACCGGCACTGACGGCAACGACCTTTGGGTGGCAAGTGGCGATGGCGGCGAAAGCTTTACCGATGCCGCGGAGACCGCAGACGCTGACGGTAGCCACGATGTGCTGCTGGGTGGCGCAGGTGCTGACACCATAGATGCAGGCTTTGGCAACGATTACGTTTCCGGCGGTGCAGGAGCCGATGTGATCACGGGCGGATCGGGCAACGATGTTATCGATGGCGGAGCAGGTAACGACATCCTCTCGGGCGATGCCGGCAATGATACTTACCTCTTCCGCGAAGGCTCAGGCCAGGACATCATTCGCAACAATGACACTTCGCTTGATAGCAACGATCAAATTGCCTTCGGGTCGGGAATTTCGTCAGAAGATGTTTGGTTCCAGAGATTGGACAATGACCTGACGGTTTCGCTTCTCGATGCCGACGACCAGATTACAGTCGAAGGCTGGTTTGATGATCCTGCCGATCAGGTCGATGAATTCGTTCTTGGCGATGGCTCCGAATTGGCGGCAAGCGACGTCCAGCAATTGATCAGCGCCATGGCCTCGTTCGATCCCGCCAACTTCGGCGCGGCAGGCGATGGCACGACCACGCCGCTTCCCGAAGAGGTTCGGGTTGCCGTCAACGGCGCTTGGCAGACAGCCGCTTAAATACGCCAAGCTCCAGCACACAGTTTCACCGCCGCCAGTCGTTTAGATTGGCGGCGGTTTTGTTTGTATTTCGTTTTGCAGTCGGGCGCTATGCCGCCTTCGCTTCGGGCAATTCGGTGTTGTCGCCACCGTCCAGCCAAAGCGCAACCTGTGACCAATGATCGAAGACAGGGATGCCGCCCTTGTCAGTGTAGCCTTCCATCGGGAAGCGGAAATAGCGCGGTGTCCAGTCGGGTTGACTAGCCTTGATGGCGTTACGCAGAACGGCTTTTTGCACCTTGGCGGTATCGCTGATGTGGCTGGCCGCTTTGCGTTTGCTTGCTACTTCTTCAATCGCGGCATTGATCGCCTGCTTATCTTTCCAAAGATCAAAAAAAACCTCATCGGGCTGATGCGCTTGCGCGAGATCAACCTCCATGGTGAGGCCGAGCAGTTCGACAAGGGGGTGGCCGCAGGGCAGGCATTCAGCAACCACAAAAGTGAACATGCGCGTCACCGTTTCGTCGTTCAACTCCATCAGAGTCGCCATGACGCTTGGCAGACTACGGCTCACATTCCAATCGTCCTTGCTCGCTACGATATTGCCGCCTTCTTCCAGTCCCAGAAGCTGTCGGATGGCCTCGCGTTCTTCGGCAAAGGTGGCTTCTGCTGTGTTCGTTTCCAAACTTTCGGCAATAGCGGGTGTGTTGGATTTCTGCGGGTCGGCAGTGACCTTCCAGAGAGCTGAGCCAGCAATGATCTGGGCAGTCGCCACGCGAAGCACCAATCCTTGATGGTCGAGCAGTTTCGCCCGCACAGCGGCATGACGGTGCAGGTTCAGATAGTTCTGCATCGCCTTGGTGAGTTCGGGCTTGGCAATCGGCGTGTCTGCTTTACCGCTTGCGGCCTTCTCGCGGCGCTTTGCTTCGTCCTTGGTGATAAAGCCTTCATGGCAGGTGACTTCGCCATCATGACCGATCTGAATGAAGACGTGACCGCCCTGCTTTTTCTTGGTCTTGACGTGTTCCCACTCACTCCACCATGCACCGACATCGCAAACAGTGACCTCTTGCCAACCATTAATAAGATAGCGATCACGCAACGCCGCGATGGCGGTATTTTGGTGCGGCCAGAACTTCGATGCATCGTCAAAATACTGCGCGTCTCCGAACAAATCGGTGATGATTGCGCCGTCATAGTCGCTTACATCGAACAGCGCGTGAGTGGTTGGAATGTCGCCGCCGCCTAAGAGCCAGCGTTTGAGCGCATGACCAGTCGGCGGATAACCGTCTTCGTCCTTGAACAGCGCCCACCATTCTTTTTGTTTGGCAAGCGGTGCGAGCGTCAAGTTGCGCAAACTGGACGCGTCAATCTGCTCCTTACGGTAGGCTGTGAGTATGGGCGGGTGAATATTGGCAATCGCCAAGCGTTGTTTGACGAGCCTCGACGTCACGCCGAACCGCGCCGCAATGTCGTCAATGTCGACACCTTCCTTGGCGAGCGCGGCAAAGGCTTTGTATTGGTCGATCTCGTCCATCGGCAGACGGGCAATGTTTTCGGCCAATGACGCTTCGATAGCGGCGGCATCATCATGGTTGGCCATCACCATGCAAGGGACAGGTTCGATTTCCCCCATTTCGGCAATCTTGCTCAGTGCATGGTAGCGGCGCTGTCCCGCGATGATCTCGAAGCTGTCAGGCGTGCCGTCACTATCGGGGCGCACGAGAAGCGGTTGCAATAGCCCGAGTGTTTCGATGCTCTGCACCAGATCGTCGACATGCTTTGCGCCGACCTTACGCACGTTGGCTTTTGAGGGGTGAAGTTGGTCAAGGGGGATATGGGTTAAAGTCATGATTTTTTCCTTATCTGTTGGGGTTAAAATGAAAGTGGTATGCGGGTATTGCGATGCAGGTTTTTACCCGCACCGATAAATGATGTTTTCGCCTGCGATGCGGGTTTCGCTGTAATCGACACCAAGGTCACGGGCGAGCGCATCATAATCAAAATAGAAACGTAAGCGTTCGGGGATGTCGCCGAGCAGACCGTCCTCGACAAACTGGACGGCAAGGTCTTTGAGGCTATCCAAATGATAGAGATCGACCTCGAAATCATTGGGCGAGACACTAGCAGGGTCGAAGTCGTATCCGCATTCGCCGACCGCGATGATGAAGGCGGTTTTCTCGTGATCGTGCCAAGTATCGGCGGCATCGAAATAGGCGGCGAAGTTGGCTTGGCTAAGGTTCCATGCCTTAGCGAGATCGCAATCGATGGCTTCGCCATCGATGAACTGGATTTCAAATTCTTCGACGGGTTGGCCGAAGCTGTCTTTGATGGTGGGGAGCGTCTTGGCGTACTCGTCGGCGGTGCGGAAGTAAAAGCCCTCCGCATCGATGTTGTAGGGCTGGGCATATAAAATCAGGGTCATGGTGTCCTCGCTTGGTTCGGGTTGTCATTCCGCGAGGCTCTTTCCCAACAAGTGAAACCACCCCGCGCATGAACCCTTGCCCAGCGGCGAGCGTCCAAACCCCAAGCAGAAAAGCCGCCACCGACTTCTCGGGGGCGACCATATCTTTGGACCTCGTTTCAACAACCGGGGATGGGTCAATGACTTTTGTGGGGGACCGTTTAGACGGCCTTGGCGATCAGACCGTCCGCAGCAAAAAGAAAAAAGACGGACTGATCGCCTAGACCGCCTTACGGGAAAAAGTCATTGACCCACAGCTTTAGCGTCGCCGGTTTTGATATAAGCTGGATTGGGGTTCCATGCCCGGCAACACGGGCATGACCAAACAAGCGCGCGGAACGCGCACCCTATCCTCTTCCGTCAGGGATCGAAGCCGGATGGCCGAGACAAGCGCATGGCGCGCAGGCTCGGTTCACAAGAGCCCGTCCTGACCATCGGGAGGGGACGGCCACATCAACGACTGGCTTTCCCGCAGGCAAAATCCTTCACCCCGAACCAATGCGCGAATAGCCAACCTGAGAGTTCACCAGCTTAAGTTAAAGTGTCTGCGACAGTGAGGCTGTTTGTTTTCATCCTGGGTCGGAGATAGCCTTTGGACGCTCCTATAGGTGGTCGACTCTCACGACGTATTCGAACGCAAGTAGCCGAGTTGCCACTCCCG
>JAHZKP010000118.1 GCA_022600345.1 Alphaproteobacteria bacterium
AATACGGGTTTCCAAGCGGCGGCCGCCCAGTGCGTCGAGCGGCTTGGCCGATCACCCAGATCGACCCGCGCCACTCTCCTGCTGGATCGACTCGCCGCTTGAGAAACAGAATTGAATCGATTTGGTCGGAAAGTGCTCTAGCACCTGGAGTTTACACGAACCCGGACAAACGGGCAGCCATACAAGCGTGTGCGGTAATGATGACGCGCCCGTTATGCCCTGCGCAGCCTAAAAATGTCTCTAGCAAAAAGGTGCTGTTGGCCAACGAGGATTTGGCATTTGCCTGGGCGTCTGCAACCGTTGATCGCGGTCGTCTGATTCCAGGCTATGACGATCGCAAGTTTTTTTATAGAGTCCTGGGATGGATTAGATTTCCGTCTGTAGATGCATTTTTGTCCGACCATAAGGCAGGGCAGGACACTTTCGAAAAATCGTATTCAGTCCATCTTTCTGATGATGAATTGATTGCAATCGATACCGTGATTTTGCGGATTGAAAGTTTTCTTCGAAGTTCATGAGGAGCGGACAATTCTCCGTTTCCGACATGGAACGTGGTTTTAGGACTGCTCTTAAACCACCCCGGCGCGGAGCATGTCGTGGACGTGGACGATGCCGGCGGGTTTGCCTTTTTCGACGACGAAGAGCGCGGTAATGCGGCTTGCGTTCATCGTCTCCAGGGCGGCCGAGGCAAGCGTTCCCGGTGTCACCGACTTGGGCTTCTTGGTCATTACTTCGGAGGTTGTCGAGCCCAACAGCTTGTCGCCCATGTTGCGGCGTAGATCGCCATCGGTGATGACGCCGATCAGCTTGCCCTTCTTGTCGACGATGCCAAGGCAACCGAAAGCCTTGCTGGTCATGGTCACCAATGCCGATGCCATGTCTTCGTCGTGGCGGGCGATCGGCATGTCGTCGCCCTTGTGCATCAGGTCGCCGACGTATTTCAAGGATGCCCCCAGCGAGCCGCCGGGGTGGAAGACCTTGAAGTCGTGGGCGGTGAAGCCCTTTGTTTCCAAAAGCGCAATCGCCAGGCAGTCGCCGATCGCCAGTTGCATGGTCGTCGAGGTCGTCGGCGCCAAGCCGTGCGGGCAGGCTTCCTTCGCACGCGGCAGGTCGAGGCAGACATCGGCCTGGGAACCCAGCGTTGAGGATTTGCGCGAGGTGATTGCGACCAGCGGCACGGAAAACCGGCGCGAGAAGGCGATAATGTTGGAGAGTTCAGCCGATTCCCCGGACCATGAGATGGCGAGGATCACGTCTTCGCGCGTGATCATGCCCAGGTCGCCGTGGGAGGCTTCAGATGGGTGAACGAAGAAGGCGGGTGTGCCGGTGGAGGCGAAGGTCGCTGCGATCTTCTGGCCGATGTGGCCGCTCTTTCCGATGCCGCTGACGATGACCCGGCCCTTGGAACTGGCGATGGTTTCGACGGCGCGGGTGAAGGGCTCTCCCAGACCGTTGCCGAGCGCTTCGTTCAAGGTGGTCAGCCCGGTGCTTTCAAGCTTGAGGGTGCGCTGGGCAGCACCGAGGATCGCGGTTTGGGTCTGCTTGTCCTTTTTTGACAGCTTGGCTTTCGACTTGCCGGCGGCTTTGCCACCATTCTTTTTTGCGGCGGGCTTGGCCTTGGGGGCGGGTTCGTTGGCATGGGCGGTTTTGGCCTTGCCGCCGTCGATGGCCCTTAGATTTGCACGTCGCTGGTTCATTCGTTCCCCCAATTCGGCAAGGACAGACCGTCCTTAGCGTTCTTGTGTAGCAAATTGCGGCTTGCGGGCAAAATGGCAGATGGGCCCATCCACTGTTTCCAAGGTGCGGCGAATTCTCAACCGTAAGCGGTTTGCTGGGTGTGGATGGAACACTCTTAAACGTCTGGTTAACCCGGTTCACCTAGCCTCATGTGGCCCCGGTGACGAGCAGCGGGGGCCGTTTGAGGGCGTTTGAGGTGGCATCGGGTCAATGCAGTTCACGACTTCTGGGCGGCGCAGTCTTTGCGCTGGCGCTTTTGTGCGGCCTCAATTCGCCGCTGGGTGCCCAGGGCCTGCCTGCTTCGAGCGGTGGGGCTGCGGTACAGCCTGCCGGTGGTGAAGCTGATCGAGGTGGATCGGGGGCGGTGCCGCCGGGCGGTCTGGCAGCCCGCGCCTTGCCGCCGCCGGTGGGGCTGTTTGACCCAAGGGCTGTGCGGCCTGAAGGCAGTGCACTGTCGCGCGATGGCGACCTGACGCCGGCTGTCGAGGCCGACCCGCTGGCAAACGACGGTGTGTTTACATCTGCTGAATCGCCACCGGTTGAAGATGGACTTGACCCGACAAGGGTTGATCAGCGCCCGACTGAAGAGCGAGGCACATTTGATTTTCCTGCCAACCCTGAGCAGCCGGCCGACGGCAATGCGCTGTTGTTCCAGATTGAGGAAATCGAACCGCTCGATCCGACGCGCAACCGAAGGGCCGAACAATTTGCAGCGCTTGAACCCTATGATCCGCTGGGCATAAGGATTGGTTCGTTTGTGCTGTTTCCAGAGGCCGAATACGCGGTCGTGAGGTTTTCCAATGTGTTTTCAAGTCCGGATGGGCAATCGGACTTTGCCGGTGAGCTGACGCCAAGCGCCCGGCTGGTGTCGGACTGGTCCAATCACGCGTTGGAATTTTCAGCCACTGGTGACCTTAGCAACTACAGCGAATTCGGTTCCGAAAATGATCGGGGTTTTAGCGTCGAAACGCGTGGCCGGGTGGATATAACGCGGCGGGCCAACTTGCAGGCATCGGTGCGCCGGGACCGGTCGCAAGAAGCGCGCTCGGCGGTCGATGCAACCCAGTTGGGTGAGCGGGCGAGCATCACGACCGATGAGTTGGCAGGATCCTACAATCAGCGCTTCAACCGGCTGTCTGTGCAATTGCGCGGGGCGATCGAGGACAGCGATTATGCGGGCGCGGATGGGGGTGCAGCGGTTGTGGCGGGCAACGGCCAGACGGGTGCTGGCGGTGGCCTTGAAGCAGGTGTTGCCGGGGGGCGGGTGCAGACCGCCAGCCTCAACGACCGCAATGTGGTGGAAAAGACCGCTGGCGTGCGGGCGACTTGGGAATTCAAGCCAACGCTGCAATTCTTTGTCGATGTGGAAGGCAACGACCGCAATTTCGAAGCCGTTTCGAGCGCTGATCAACGGTTGCGCAATTCCCAAGGGCGGCGCTGGCGGGCGGGCGTTTCGTTCGGCGATACCAGTCAGATCCTGCGTGGTGAATTCAGCTTGGGTTATGCCAATCAGGATCTGGAAGACGGCCGGTTGGAGGATGCGGAAGGGTTCATCCTCGATGGCAACCTTGCCTGGCGGCTCAACGGGTTGACGTCGCTGTTGTTGACGGCTTCATCCGACATCGCATCGGTAACACAGACTGCAAACTCAGGTGCGGTTCTGGAACGGCGGGCGGGCGTGGAAGCGCGCCATGCGTTCAGGCGGCACCTTGTCGGCAGCATTGGAATTGAAGGAACGCGCCGCGATTACGCGGGCATCGACGTTGATGAAAGCGAATTCTCTTTCAGCATGGGACTTGAATACTTTCTGGCGCGAGAAGCCGTTGCGTTCACGCGCTATGAGCACACGGTGTTTCGCTCCGACTTCGAGGGCAGCGATTATGAATCCGACGAGATCCGCGTTGGACTTCGTGTGAGGCGCTGAAGGCGCAGAGCGACATAACCTGCGCAATTGACACGCCCCCCTTCGAGGCCGGATAACCCGGCGGTTATGACCTCATCACACAGTTCCGAAAATAATTCCGCTGGACCGAAGCCTTTTGGCTTTGAACTCCTGGGCACCGACGGCAGCGCCAGGCTGGGCTGCATCAGCACCTCGCGTGGGGAAATCCGCACGCCTGCGTTCATGCCTGTTGGAACGGCTGCCACCGTCAAGGCGATGTATCTGGACCAAGTCAGGGATGCGGGTGCCGATATCATTCTGGGCAACACCTATCATTTGATGTTGAGGCCGGGCGCTGAACGGGTCGCGCGGCTGGGCGGCCTACACAAGTTCATGCGTTGGGATGGTCCGATCCTGACGGATTCAGGCGGGTTCCAGGTGATGAGCCTTGCTGCCAAGCGCACGATCACCGAGGAGGGCGCGGCGTTCTCTTCGCACATCGATGGCTCGCACCATATGCTTTCGCCCGAGCGGTCTATCGAGATCCAGTGCCTGCTGGGGGCCGATATTCAGATGCAACTCGATGAGTGTATCGAGTTGCCGGCCGAGCCGGCAGACGTTCGCCGGGCGATGGAATTATCGCGGCGCTGGGCTGAGCGTTCCAAGCGGGCTTTCGAAGCGCAGTTGGAAGCGGGGCGTGCGCATCGGGGCCAGGCGTTGTTTGCCATCGTGCAGGGGGGAATCGACGAGCGGTTGCGGCGGGAATCCGCTGAGGCTCTGGTGGCCATGGAGTTTCCTGGATATGCGGTCGGCGGACTTGCCGTGGGCGAGGGGCAGGAGGCGATGCTGCGGACGCTGGAAGCGACGGTGCCGCTGCTGCCGGTCGATAAACCGCATTACCTGATGGGCGTCGGGACGCCTGACGATCTGATCGAGGCGGTGGCGCGCGGGATCGATATGTTCGATTGCGTGATGCCGACGCGGAATGGCCGGCACGGGTTGGCCTTCACCTGGGAGGGGCGGGTCAACCTGAAGAACGCCTGCCATGCTGAAGATGCCAATCCGCTTGATGTGAACAGTTCGTGCCCGGCTGCGCGCGATTACTCCAGGGCTTATCTCCACCACCTGATCAAGTCGGGCGAGATGTTAGGCTCGATGATGGTGTCGTGGATCAATACCGCATTTTATCAGGACCTGATGGCGGCAATGCGCGCTGCAATCGCTGAGGGCCGGTTTGAAGCGTGGCGTCAGGAGACGCGGGCCCGGCTGTCTGGCAAGGGGTAGTTGGCTGAGGTGTTGCAATGAGCGGGGGCTCCCTACTTTCGCTGGTGGCAAAGTTCCAACACTCTTTGTCCGAACGCTCTTCGGATGACTTCGGGCTTTTGCAGGACGACTGCGGCGTGTACAAACTGCCGGTATATTAAAAGGTGGTGGTGATGCGCATTGTTTTATTGTTCGTGGTTGTGTTGCTTGCGGGTTGTGCAGGGACTTCGAAACCGCCGCCCGTCGGAGCACCCAAGGCAATTTCGCTGGCTCAAGGCGGCAACACGGGAACAATCTATTTAAACCGTGCGAATGCCCCGCAGCTCGGATACAGTACTGCCGATGTGTTGTTGGATGGCAAGAAGATCGGCACGATTGAAAACGGGCAGTGTGTTCGTCTAACGGTCCCTGCAGGTTCCCGCCAACTGACTGTGAGTGCCTCGGCCTTTGGCAATTTCGGTGCGGCTTTGGGTAGTGCACTTGTTGCTTCGATGAACCTTCACAATGCGAAAATCAAGGGCGGCGAGGTTCTGCATTTTTCGACGAAGCCGTATTATGACGGTCCACAAACTGGATGGATCATGTCCACGCTCAAGCAGAAATCGGGGCGGACGTGCTAGCAGGCTGTTGAAGAACTCAGTGAGGACGCGACACCTGCTGGATCATTCGACTCAAGATCTGTTTCTTGAAGGGCTCATTCGCCCTGCGTCAGCACCGCCCATGTGGCTTGCTCTTCCTCGCCTTTAGTACTAGCCAAGTGCCTTGCGTTCATGAGCCGAGGAGAATTCAGGCAATGGCTGATTCAAAATCCAACACCGAAGAAATCGCGGCGCTGAAGCAGGAGGTTGCCGAGCTTGGCGGTCTTGCCTTGGCCACAGGCGTTATCCTGACGCAACTGTTGCAGAAGTCGTGCATGCGGGAAATGAACCCGCAAGCGTCGGCCGGTGAGATTGTCGACAACGCGCGGACAGCGATCGCGGCGTTCAGCGAAGAGACTTCGGCAGATCCGAAGGTGACTGAACGGGCACTGGCGGCCGTTCAGCAGTATGAGGACCAGATCCGCTCGGTATTGCGGGTCTGATGTCCAATTGATGTTTGGTCAGGCGGAGCGAGGGCTCGTCAAGCTTCCTCATTCGCCTTTAACTGTTCGAGGCGGGCTGGAAGTGCGCTCCAGACGGCTTCGCGAGCATCGGCGTCGAGCTTCAGCCAGTTTGCGATCTCGGCCATCGTGCGCCCGCAGCCCCGGCACATGCCAACTGCTTCATCAAGTTCGCACAGGCTGACACAGGGGCTGGGTGGTCGTCTTACCGGCGGGCTCAAAAACTCGTTCACGGCTTGGTCCAGACGTTGTTTTCGGTCACCAGGTAGTCGACGCGGCCTGCCATCAAGGCTTTCAGGGCCTCCTCGGGCTTGTTGATGATGGGTTCTTCATGAGCGTTGAATGACGTGTTGATCAGAACCGGAATTCCGGTTTCCTTTTCGTAGGCCTCAAGGATGTCGTAGTAGACCGGATTATCGCTGCGGCGGACGAGTTGGGGCCTGGCGGTTCCATCGACGTGGACGACGGCCTGGATCTTGTCGCGCCATTCGGGCACCACGTTGCAGGTCGCCGTCATGTAGTGGGAGGTGTAGGCGAGCGAATCTGGCAGTTCGAACACGTCCTTATAGCGTTCGGCGCGAACGACGGGCGCGAACGGCATGAACTCGGTGCGGTCCAGGCGCTTGTTGAGGAAGTCGTTGATGGCCCGGTCGGTGGGGCTTGCCATGATGCTGCGGGCGCCAAGCGCGCGGGGGCCATATTCGCAGGCCCCCAGGTAAGTGCCGATAATTGCGCCTTCACAGATCAGCCGGGCTGCTGTGCCTGCAACATTGTCACTTGCAACGGCTGTGGCACCGCCTTCCCTGAAAATGCTGTCGGCTTCTTGCATGTAGTTGCGGCCGAAGTAGACATTGCCCAGTTTCTGGCGCTGACCCATCCATTTCTGGTGGCCGTCGCGTTCGTAGAGGAATTGCAGGACGCCGCCTTCGGCTTCGCCTTGATCGGACATTGCCGGGTAGACGAAGATTTCGTTAAGCGGGAAGCGGGCGGCAATTCTCTGAGTCATTTTGACGTTGGCAAAGACACCGCCCGACAGGCCCAAGTTCCTGGAAGGATGGCGCTTCAATTGGCGGGCGAGGGCTTCGATCGTGAGCTCTTCAAGCACGGCCTGGGCGGATGCGGCGACATCCTCGCGGGGGCCGGTTTCGGCAATTGCCTGAATGGTCGAGCGGATTTCGCGCACCAGCCGCTGGCCGCGGATCTGGCCATCGTCGTCGATTTTCCAAAAGCGCATGAGGTCGTCTTTGTAACGCGGCTCACCGAATGCGGCGAGTCCAAGCACCTTGCCCTCATGGCGCAAGGGTTGGAACCCGAGGGCCTCGGTGACTTCCGCGTACATCAAGCCAAGGCTGTCCTGGCGGCGCTGTTTCCAGGAGAATGCCAGCGTGTCGGCCTCGCCGCCGAAGATGTCGTGCAATTGGCCGTCGACCAGATGACGAGATGAGTAGAATACGAGGTCGCCGCCGCCATCGGAGGTGTAGAGCAGGGCGTTATCCCAGTCGGTGCGAAACAGTGTGGCGAGCGCATGGGCGGCATGGTGGTTGTAGAAATGTGGCTTGGCGTTTGCGAAGCCGTGATCGGCCAGGTAGCGGCCGATGTCGAGCACCTTGTCGGGGTCGCTCAATCGCCGTCTCTTCAAGATACGGCTCAGGTCGCGGGTGTCGCCCTTGCCGACATCACCGAAGGCGAAAGCAGATTTGTGGAAATATTTGCTCGGGTAATCGGTCCGCGATAGCGAGACCACATCGACGTCTTCGGGTTTGAGGCCGGCCTGGGCCAGGCACTCTGAAACCGCTTCGGCCGGCCAACGGTGGCCGTCGCCTTTCTTACGGCTCGGACGTTCCAGTGCGACGGCTGCCAGCAGCTTGTAGTCGTCATACAGCGCCGCGCACGCGTCGTGGGAATGATAGATGCCGAGAATGATCATGAGTTCGAGATTTTCTCAGTTGAAAATCCGCCAGCCGGTTGGGTTTAAGGCAGACCTGGGTTTCAAGTCCCGTTCTATTGCGTTAACTTTTGCGCCGTGGCAAGAGGTGGGCCCATCGAACATTGGGGGCGGTTTCGCGGTGAATGAGTGGGGTTAATGGCATGTCGGGGCGATATGCTGGCGAACGGGCTCAAGGTGAGGCGCTGGATCCGAAATTGCTGAAGGCTCGTGCTGCGGACGCTCCGATCAAGACGATCGCTCTGTTGATTTGTACCCGAGACCGATTGCCGCTGCTGGCTGACTGCCTCAGTTCACTTGTAAATCTAGACGTGCCCGAAGGCGTTCAGACCGTCATTTGTGTGGCCGACAACAACGGGGTTGCGCAGGAAACGGCGATCCGCGATATGGCGCGTGAGGCGGGGCTTGAGATCGCCTACGGGCATCAGGGCAAGCGCGGCTATGCGAGTGCGAGAAACTGTGCGCTGCAACTGGCGATCGACGCGGACGCCGACCTTGCGATCTTTTTCGACGATGACAGCCTGGCCGATCCAGGGCTGGCAGTGGAGCATCTGCGTGCGATTAACCGGTATCGCGCCGATGCAATCCTCGGACGGATCGAGGGGATGTCTCAGCAGCCACGCGAAGGGCGGAGGGTTACGAAGGCTGGGACCGGGAATGTCTCGGTGCGCAGGTGGCTGTTTGACCCGGCACCGGAGGGACTGGCGCTCCGGTTCGATGAGAGGTTGGATCTGCTCGGCCAGGAGGACTGGGAGTTCTTCAAGGATGTCGTGCGCCATGGCGGTGAGATCAGGCAGTCGTGCCTGCCGGTCGTCCATGATGCGCCATCGCCGACGCTGGCTGTCTCGCTGGCGATGAGGTCGTTTGAGGAAAAGTGCATCTATGCGGCGATGGAGGGGCGCAATGATGTGGTGGTTGCGAGGATGCGGCACGGGTTTGGTGCTGCGTTGTCGCGGCTGGTGCGCCGACAAGCGCCTCAATTGACCAGCGGTATCGGAGAGCTTGGACGCGCTTTGGTGTTGTTGCTTGTCGATCGGGCTGCTTCGCGCTCCAATTATGAATCAGCGTTGGTCAGGTTTGCCAAGATCAGGGCTGCATTCTCCGGGTTGTGGCGGCCTGGTTTTGAGCGCCAGGCTGCTCGGTTGGGGAAGCTGGTCGAGGTCGTTGGACTGAACTGATCGGGGCGGGAGGTTTCCTTGTCCAAGTGCGGCACCTGACAGGGATTTGAATTGCGCCTTTGTGCGTTCAGGCTTTGGGTAGAGTTTTGGCGCTGAGCTGCGGGCCGCCTTTGCATTTGCAGAGGGGCAGGATAGTTGCGGCATCCGGGCGAGATGGAGAAATGCGAAATGCGTGGCCCTCGCGATACCTACGAAAGCGTGGCGACTTGGGATGCCACTGTTAGGTCGTGTCTGAAAAGACTTTGCACTGTTCTGTTTGCCGGATTGGTCATTTCAATAGGCGTATCGCCTGCAATCCAATACGGGGCGAGGGCTGGTGAATCTGCTCATCGCAAGGATGCAAATCGCTACGGCAGCCAGGCCGAGCGAGAGCAGATACTCGATGCATTGTTCACCAAACTGAGAGACACCAAGGACGGTTTTATCGCGCAGACCATCATCCAGCAGATTTGGCTGACGTGGCATCAATCGGGCCGCAGGGACATTGATGATTTGCTAAGCCGCGCCAAGATCAACGCCAGCGAAGGCGAGTTTGAAGCAGCGTTGAAAAAGCTCGACCGGCTCATTCAAAGCGCGCCGGACTTTGCCGAGGCGTGGAATGGGCGTGCCACGGTTTATTTCCAGATGGGGCGTTATAAAGAGTCGCTTGCCGACATCGCCGAAACCCTGAAGCGGGAGCCTCGCCATTTCGGGGCGTTGGCCGGGCAGGGGCGGATTTATCTTCGGCAGGAGAATTATCAGGCCGCGCTGGGCGCGCTCAATGAAGCGCTGCGGCACAACCCGTTTATGTCCGAGGGCGAAAGCCTCATTCCAGTCATTCGCAAGAAGCTTGGGATTCGGGATCTTTAGCAGGCTGTTAGGCTTTGGATTGGAACGAACGCCCTGGTCGATTTCCGCCCGCCTTTCTCTCCGGTTATGTCGGTTTCACACGGGTTCAGGCTTGCTGTCGGGCTGGACTATTCGGTCTGCGGTTTCGATTATTGCGGTTAGGCGCCTGGGTCGCTAAACTGTCGTTAGGAGTAAAGGGGGCGCGGCCAATCCGTTGGCTGGAAAAATTGTCTATTAATTCGGAGAACCTGAATGACGAAAGCTGTGAAAGACGAACCCCGCCGTCTTTCTGCTGAAAACCCTCGTCTGCCTACTCAGCGGGAGGTGGAAAGCGCATCGTTGGCTGTGAGCATCCTGGCCCGTGCGCTGGCAGAAGCGGACGACCTTGTGCTTGATGTGCACAGTGATAGCGAAAATATCCAATTGCGGCTGCCACATGCTGTCGGCTCCAAGTTGATGGAGCTGTTGAGTCTTATCGCCCAGGGGGATTCCGTCACTCTGGTGCCTTACGGAGCAGAGTTGACCACGCAGCAAGCTGCAGATTTGCTGAATGTGTCGCGACCGCATCTCATTTCCTTGCTCGAAACCAGTGCGATAAATCATCATCGCGTGGGATCACATCGCAGGGTTTTGGCCCGGGACGTGTTCAAGTTCAAGGAACAGCGGGATAGGGAACGTGAAGAAGGGCTTAGGCAATTGCAGCGCTTGGGCCAAGAGGCTGATGCCATCGAATGAGCGAAGTATCAGATAGATTTGTTGCCGTACTCGATGCAAACGTCCTGTTCCCATTCGGTGTGCGGGACGTTTTATTGTGGTTTACTCATGCCGGTCTATATCGCGCCAGGTGGTCGGAGCAAATTGTTGCCGAATGGCATCGTTCGCTTGTCGCCAAAAGGCCGGGTGTAAAGGCAAGTGTCGAGCAACAGATCCAGGTGATGCGGAATGTGTTTCCCGAAGCCTGGGTGGCAGACTATGCAGACCTCGTCGAAGTGATTGAACTTCCAGATGTCGATGATCGTCATGTGCTTGCCGCAGCGATACGATGCGGTGCGCAAAATATCGTAACTGAGAATATAAAGCATTTTCCCAGTGAGGCGTTAGGGAAATACGATATTGAAGCTGTCACGGCCGATCATTTCCTGACGTGCACATTTGAGTTATATCCGCTTGAGGCGATGAAGGTCCTCAAGCTGATGCGGGTTGGATATCGATCGCCTGAGTACACGAAAACAGAATTCCTAAGGCACCTGATGAGAATTGGACTTGGCCAGTTGGCGTTGCGCGTCAAGGGACATATTGAACTTCTTTAATCCGTTTTATCCAGCACCGCGCCGATCGACTTCTTTCGTACCTGTTCCCCTGAACCCAGTGGCCAAAACATACAATTCGGCGGAATCCGCGCGGCTGGCGGGCGGTTTTACGTGGCGGACGGTTTTGAAATTCTTTTTCAGGACGTCGAGCAGTTCGCGCTCGGCGCCGCCCTGGAACACCTTGCATAAAAACGTGCCGCCTTCGGTCAGAACGTCGATGGCAAAGTGGGCTGCCATTTCGGCCAGTCCCATGATGCGCAGGTGGTCGGTGCGGGTGTGGCCAACCGTGGGGGCAGCCATGTCTGAGAGGACGACTTCGGCCTTGCCGTCGCGCATTCGTTCTTTCAAGCGGTCTTCGGCCTTGTCGTCGGTGAAGTCGAGTTCAAGGATCTCGACGCCGGGCAATGCTTCAACGCCCAGATAGTCGATGGCGACGACCTGACCTTTGCCATGGCCCTGACCTTCAATGGACTTGACGCGCTCGGCTGCGATCTGGCTCCAGCCGCCAGGTGCTGCGCCCAGATCAATGACGCGCTGGCCGGGTTTCAGGAAGCCGTGCTTGTCGTCGATCTCCATCAGCTTGTAGGCGGCGCGAGAGCGCATGCCCTCGCGTTTGGCGGCGGCGACGTAGGGGTCGTTTAGCTGGCGCTGCAGCCAGGCAGCCGATGAGGCGGTGCGTTTGCGCGCGGTTTTCACGCGCGTATGAAGTTGGCGCTGGCCGCCGCCGGGACCCTGCGCGCGTCCGCTGCCGCTGCTCTTCTTAGCCATTGTTGCGTTGCTCTATCTATTTTCCCGAGCACTCTTCGTCGGGAGTGCCGGCGGGTGTTCATTGGACTGTGGGGAGGTATTGGTCATGCGTCAACCTGCCGAAGCGTAACGCGGTGGCTTGATCTCGCCTCATCGCGGGTGATCGGCTAAGTTGCGCTGGACGTTGAGAAATGACCATTCAAGTCTTGAAAAGCAAGGGCCTTACATGAACGAGATGACGAAGCCGGGTGAATTCGAAGTGGATCGGTCGACTTGGCCCGAAGATCATCCGCGCGTTAACTACGGCCGGATTGGCGTTTTATTGCTTAATCTGGGCACGCCCGATGGCACCAGCTATTGGCCAATGCGGCGCTATCTTCATGAGTTCTTGTCCGACCGCCGGGTGATCGAGGAGCCGCGCTGGAAGTGGTGGCCGATCCTGAATTTGATCATCCTGACCAAACGCCCGACAAGCAAGGGCAAGGATTACGAGACGATCTGGAACAAGGAACTCGACGAGGGGCCGCTGAAGACGATTACGCGCAATCAGGCCACTGCGCTGGCCGAGCGGCTGGCCGGGCATCCCGAGATTATTGTCGATTGGGCGATGCGGTATGCCAATCCGTCGACGGAAAGCCGGATCAAGTATCTGCAGGAGCAGGGATGCGAGAAGATCCTGTTGCTGCCGCTTTATCCGCAATATGCAGGGGCGACTTCGGCAACCGCCTGCGATCAGGCGTTTCGTGCGTTGATGAAAATGCGCTGGCAACCGGCGGTTCGCGTGGCACCTCGTTATCATGACGATCCGGCATACATCGCAGCGATTGCGACTTCAATTGAGACGCATTTGAAGGTGATCGATTTCAAGCCCGACAAGTTGATTGCGACGTTCCACGGTATGCCGCAGAAGTATCTGGACAAAGGCGACCCTTACCATTGCCAGTGCCAAAAGACCTCGCGGCTGGTCCGGGAACGTTTGGGGTGGCCGGAAGAAAATTGGCTGACGACATTTCAATCGCTGTTTGGCAACGACCCGTGGATCAGGCCTTATACCGATGAGACGGTGGAACGTCTGGCCAAGGAGGGGGTGAAAAATCTGACCCTGGTTGCGCCGGGGTTTTCGGCTGATTGCCTGGAGACGCTGGAAGAACTCGAAGTCGAGAACCGGGAAATTTTCGAAGAGCACGGCGGCGAGAAGTTTTCCTATGTACCGGCGCTCAATGATAGCGAACTTGGGAACGGAGTTATCGAAACCATTGTGCGCCGTGAGTTGATGGGGTGGATTTGAGGTGAAGAAATGAGATTTCCATCATTGTTTTTCATTTTCCTGCTGGTCATCCCTGCTGTCGCCCATGGCGGTGATTTTCATCGTTTCAGAACGCCATCAGATAACATCCATTGCCTGGCGGAAGTAGCGACCGCGAAAAATGAATCTACTTACATTGCCTGCGATATCCGCAATACCAGCGGAAATCCGCCAGCACGCCCGCGTCCGAAGGATTGCGATCTGGACTGGGGGCAGCGGTTCGAAGTGGGTAGCAACGGGAGCGCAGCGCTTATATGCGCGTCGGACTGGGTGGGGAGCGATACCAGCCCGGTCCTGGGGTATGGCAGCTCGCTGCGGTTTGGCCGCATTACCTGTTCGTCCTCCAAACGTGGCCTGGAGTGCAAGAACAAGGCGGGTGGTGGGTTCTTTTTGTCCCGCAAAGTGCAGCGGATTTTTTAGATAGGGCTTCCGTTTTTCCTTTGTAGCAGTGCGGCCGCCGTTCGCGTTCTAATGGAATTAGAATTCGTTTTGGCAGGGGCCTGGGCCTGGTGTTTTAAGTTGGAGCGTGATGTTTTTTTGTTTTTTTCGATTCTGGGTCATTTTAATACTTCGTTAGCCATATCTTCACGGAACCTTTTCAGCTTTCGTCCTAAATGGGCCGCAGCATCCCCATATAACCCTTGAAGGGTTTTTTGCGTTTGGGGGCTCGAAACTCAATTGGAGACGAACGATGATTGGTGATTCCCTTGGCCTGTTGGGCCTTGTCATGATTTTGTTGGCTGCAGCAGCGCTGTGGTCGACAGTGAAGATGGTGCCGCAGGGCTACAATTATACGGTTGAGAATTTCGGGCGTTATACGCGCACGTTGCAACCGGGTCTGCACATTCTGGTGCCGGTGGTGGAGCAGGTCGGGGCGCGCATGAACATGAAGGAACGTGTGCTCGATATTCCGTCCCAGGACGTTATTACGCGCGACAACGCTATGGTGCGGGTCAACGGCGTCAACTTCTACCAGGTGCTGAACGCGGCCAAGGCTGCTTATGAAGTCGATTTGCTGGAAGAGTCGATTATCAACCTCACCTTGACCAACATCCGTACCGTCATGGGCTCCATGGACCTTGATGAGTTGTTGTCGAACCGCGATCACATCAACGCGCAACTGTTGAGCGTTGTCGATGCGGCAACCGAATCGTGGGGTATCAAGGTCACGCGTATCGAGATCAAGGATATCGATCCACCGCGCGACCTGGTCGACTCGATGGCCCGCCAGATGAAGGCTGAGCGTGAGAAGCGCGCGCAGATTCTGGAATCGGAAGGTTCGCGTCAGGCGGCGATCCTGGAAGCCGAAGGTGAGAAGCGTTCTGCTGTTCTGGAAGCCGAAGGTCGCCGTGAAGCTGCCTTCAAAGACGCAGAAGCTCGTGAACGTCAGGCCCAGGCCGAAGCCAAGGCAACGCAGATGGTCTCGGAAGCGATAGCGGCCGGCGATGTTCAGGCGATCAACTACTTTGTCGCCAACAATTACATGAAGGCACTCGAAAAACTGGCGACATCGCCCAACCAGAAGATCTTGATGATGCCGCTTGAAGCTTCTTCAGTGATCGGTTCGCTGGCGGGAATTACCGAGATCGCCAAGGAAACGTTCGGTAAAGACGATGATTCTGGAAACCGTCGCCGTGGTTCGGTGCCAAAGGTTTAATTGGACCCCGCGTCGAGGCGACGTTGCCCGCCTTTTCGGGGGCAGTCGCCAAATGGTCCCAGGCTCTCTCCCGGCGGGGAGGGAGCTTTGGGCTGCGCGGAGAAGAGCGGGTTCATGGGTTAGTTGGGAAGGGATACGATGCAAGAGCTTTATGGATTGCTGAGTCAATTGGGCGGCTGGAACTGGGTGATTATTGCCTTGTTGCTGTTGTCTTTGGAAACGGTGCTGCCGGGCGTCCATTTCCTGTGGTTCGGGCTGGCGGCCTTTATCATCGGCATCGTTACCATTTCGCTTGGAGCGGTTGGGCCGGAATATGCCGAGGCCTTTGTCTGGCAGTTTCAGCTGATATCGTTTGCTCTTGTGTCAATGGTGACGGTGTTCTTTGTGCGCCGTTATGCGTCTGTCAACGGAGCTGCCTCGACAGATGCGCCGTCGCTGAATGTGCGCGCTGAACAATATGTGGGGCGTGTGACGACAGTGGCGGTTGCCATTCAGGGCGGGCGTGGAAAGGTCAAGATCGGCGACAGCCTGTGGCAGGCCGAAGGTGCCGATGCGCCGGAAGGGACCCGGGTTCGCGTCACCGGTGTCAACGGCACGGTACTGGTTGTCAGCCCAGAGTGAGGCGCTAACCGGGGAGCGGTGTTGAGCGATGCCGATTGATGAGTCCGATAAGCCTGAGAGGGGGAGGCTGCCAGATGAAGTGTTCTGGTTGATCGGGACCTTGGGGCTTGTCTTGCCGTTTGTGGCTGTTGCACTCGGGGCGCTGGGCTTTTGGCGGCTGCTATCTGATGATTGGAGCGGGTGGTTGTTGCTGGTGGTTTCGGGCGGGTTATTCGCGCTGGACGTTGGAATTGATGTGTGGATGGCCAACCCGAACAACTCAATGTCGGATGTGCCCGATCTCAACCGGCCGGGCGCGCAGTATATCGGCCGGGTGGCTGCATTGACGTCGGCCATCGACGCGGGGCGCGGCAAGGTTCGCCTTGGCGACACGGTGTGGGTCGTCGAAGGGCCGGATATGGCGGTGGGCGAGCGGGTTCGGGTTGTCGGTGTTGACGGCGTCGTGCTTCGCGTCGAGGCGGCGTCGAGCGACGCAGGAGATAACGCCTGATCACAGCCGTGTCAGGCGCGCGTTATACGTTCCCTATGGAACAGGTCTGTGGGCTGGTCCCCCCTAGTTTCCTGAAATCAGCCAAGCGCTGAAGCAAAGCAAACAGGAGACACCGTCATGAAGACAATTTTCAAAGCAATCGCAGTTTCCGCAGTCGTCGCAGGCATGGCATCCGTTGGTGCGATTTCATCCGCGCAGGCGACGCCAAGCTGGGGCCCATACGGCATCCACCAGGATGTGTTCCAGGGCGACTGAAATCTGAAATTCGACCGACTTAACTTGGACGGTTTGTCTTAATCGGCAGGCCGTCCCTTTTTTTGTGCAGCAATAGTCCGTCTCTTGATTGGGCTGGCGTGGGGTTTGCAATTCTTCAGTTGTTGAACAACGACTGTCCCAGGATGAGCCGCCATGACCTACCGCCGCCGCACCACGACCGCAGAACTGACTGCGCGTGCTGTGCCATTCGTGCAGATGATGGTGATGTTTCCGGTGTTGATCGTTGCGGCCTATTGGATCAAATCGGCCTTGGGGATTGACCTGATGGAGGGGCATTCCTTCCTCCACGACTGGCTGTACTGGGGCTGAGCGGATTGTCATGCGTGCCGGCGTTCTGATACGGAATGCTTGCTGCCCGCTGTAGCCATTATGCCGTCAAGTGTTCGGCAATACCGCTGCCCGCTGCAAATTCAACCGCTTGGTTTCGTGTTTCAATGAGCCGGTGGGGCTGGGCGTTTGCTGTCACGCCCACTATGTTCTCTATCAAATCTTACGTTGGCCGCCCGTGAGCCTGCCGCATTCGCGGGGTTCTATGAAAGTGGGCTGGTTGCCGTTTTCCGGCGGCTTCGTGGGCGTTTCAGAATGTTGTTGGGGTTGAACAGGACACAGATGACGATGGAAAGACGGGCAATCAGAGGTATTGTCGCGGGCGTGTTGTGTTTTAGCGTCTTGGCTGGTGCTCTCGTGATGATCGGGTTGGAGAGAGCCGATGCGCAGCGCAGGGTGGTTCCGCAAACCCGCGAGGCGGTGCAGTCTTCATTTGCGCCAATCGTCAAGCGGGCAGCTCCCGCAGTCGTCAACGTCTACGTTTCATCGCGCGTGCGCCAATCGCGCTCGCCGTTTGCCAACGATCCGTTCTTTGGCCGCTTCTTTGGCGACGACTACGATTTTGGAGCGCCGCGTGAGCGTGTGCAGTCATCGCTTGGGTCGGGCGTTATCGTCAGTGCGGACGGTGTGATCGTGACCAATACCCACGTCGTCAAGGCGCGCGGGAAGACGGAAATCCGCGTCGCGCTCTCCGATCAGCGCGAATTCGACGCCAAGGTCATTGCGCAGGACAAGAAGACCGATATCGCGATTCTGAAGATCGAGGGCAACGGCGAAGATTTCCCGTTCATGCGGTTTGCCAATTCCGACCGGCTGGAAGTTGGCGATCTGGTTCTTGCGATCGGTAACCCGTTCGGGGTCGGGCAGACCGTGACGAGCGGGATCGTATCGGCATTGTCGCGTTCGCAGGTGGCTTCCGAAGCGGTGTTTATCCAGACCGACGCGGCGATCAATCCGGGCAACTCGGGCGGTGCGCTTGTCGATATCCGGGGGCGGCTTATCGGCATTAATACCGCGATCTTTTCGCGCTCGGGCGGTTCGAACGGAATCGGGTTTGCCATTCCCTCCAACCTTGTCCGGCTGCATGTTGATAGTGCGGTCGAGGGGCGCAAAGTTGAGCGGCCATGGCTTGGTGCGCGGTTGCAGACGATGGACCGGGACATGGCGGCAGCACTGGGCGTGTCGCGGATATCGGGGGCGGTTGTGATGCGCGTCTACGATGGCGGACCGGCGGAAAGGGCTGGACTGGAGGTTGGCGATATCATCACCAAGGTCGACAAGTTCGACGTCGCGGATGCGCGCTCGGTCAACTATCGGATGACGACGCGCGGTGTGGGAAAACGGTCCAGGTTGACGGTGTTGCGCGAGGGGCGGGAGTTGGTCGTCCCCGTCAGGCTGGCGGCTCCGCCGAAGCTTTACAAGAAGGACTTCCGTAATCTGTCGGGCGGTCATCCGCTTGACGGCGCACGGGTTGCCAATGTGGTGCCGCGAATTGTCGAGGAACTGGAGTTGGATTCGACCAAGGGGGTCGTGGTGATCTCGGTCCGGCGGCGCTCGGTTGCTTCCCGCCTCGGGTTCAGGCGCGGCGATGTCATCACGCATATCGGCCGCAAGAAGATCCGCTCGTTAGAGGACCTGGAACCGATGCTTGAACGCCGGCGCAGGGTTTGGCGGATGACGATCAATCGCGGCGGGCGCGATCTTGATTTGCGCGTGCCGGGATAAGGCAGATTTGAAGTGGGATATCTGAGAGATGCGTGACATCAAAATCGTTTCGGGTGCACAAACTGGAGTCGATCGCGGAGCACTTGATGCCGCCCTTGCCCTTGGCGTGCCTTGCGGTGGCTGGTGTCCTCAGGGCCGTATGGCGATGGATGGTGAGATCCCCGAAAGGTATCCGGTTGTGGTGCTGGAAGGTAGCGGCTATCGCAAACGGACCCGGCAAAACGTCATCGATAGCGATGCCACTGTGATCATCTTCTTTGGCAAGATTATTCCCAAGGGTGGCACCGAGCAGACGGTCCAGGAGTGCGTAAAGGCGGGCAAGCCGCATTTGTTGATTGATGGGGACAGCCTCGAAGTTGATGCTGCCGCTGCGATGTTGGCAACGTTCTGCGACGAACATTCGGTCGGTGTCCTTAATGTTGCCGGCCCGAGCGGCGAGGGCTTGCCACGGGCGCACATCTACACGCAAAACGTTATTGAGCGGTTCCTGCAATCGACTTGATGTTGCCAACCGCAAGTGCCCGGTGGGCGTGGATGGAAGCGTCGCCTGAAGGGGCGCCTGCAAATTCGAGGGCATCTTTATGAGCGATCTGTTTCAAGCGGCGGGCCTGGAAAAAGGGGCGCCGCGCCCGCTTGCCGATCGCCTGAGGCCGTCCAGGCTCGATGATGTCGTGGGGCAACCGCAGATTTTGGGGGACGAAGGGACGCTGACGCGGATGCTTCGCTCAGGGCGGCTTTCAAGCATGATCCTATGGGGGCCTCCTGGTTGCGGAAAGACGACGGTGGCGCGCCTTATCGCGGAAGAGACCAAGCTGGAATTCGAACAGCTCTCGGCGATCTTTTCGGGTGTGCAGGATTTGCGCAAGGCGTTTGAGCGGGCGAAGGCTCGCCGGCAGCAGGGCTCGGGAACGCTGCTGTTCGTCGATGAGATCCATCGCTTCAATCGCGCGCAGCAGGATTCGTTTCTGCCGCACATGGAAGACGGCACCATCACGCTGATCGGGGCGACGACTGAGAACCCATCGTTCGAGCTCAACGCTGCTGTGTTATCGCGCGCGGTGGTGTTGACGTTTCAGCGCCATGACGATGAAGCTTTGGAAACGCTGTTGCAGCGCGCTGAAGCGGAAGAAGGTTTCGCCCTGCCGCTCGAAGACGACGCGCGCGATGCGCTGAAGGGCATGGCGGATGGCGACGGCCGCACGATCATAAATCTGGCTGAAGAGGTGTTTGCGTCGACCGAGGTGGGCGCGGCGGCGATGGATCGCGAGGCACTGACCAAGCTGGTGCAGCGTCGCGCGCCGCTTTACGACAAGGGCCGCGACGGGCACTACAACCTGATTTCGGCGTTGCATAAATCGGTGCGGGGATCGGACCCGGATGCGGCGCTCTACTGGTTGTGCCGGATTCTCGATGGTGGCGAGGATCGGTTGTTCCTGGCCCGGCGTTTGGTGCGAATGGCGGTTGAAGATATCGGCTTGGCCGATCCGCAAGCGATGGTGCAGGCGATGGCAGCCAAGGACACGTATGATTTTCTGGGGTCGCCGGAAGGCGAGTTGGCCTTGGCGCAGGCGACGATCTATCTGGCGACCGCGCCGAAGTCGAACGGGGCTTATGTCGCTTACAAGGCGGCGATGCGGGCGGCCAAACAACACGGTTCGTTAGCGCCGCCCAAGCACATTCTTAATGCGCCGACCAAGCTGATGGAAGACGAGGGTTACGGTGCGGGTTACGCCTACGACCACGACGCACCCGATGGGTTTTCCGGCCAGAACTATTTCCCCGATGAAATCGACGCGCGGCCCACTTTCTACGATCCGCCCGAGCGAGGCTTCGAGCGCGATATCAAGAAGCGGTTGGCGTATTGGGATGGCTTGCGCCGGAAGCGGGGTGGGTAGGTTTGTGTGGATGACTCCGGTGCGCGCGAAAGCTACTCCTCACGCATTGCGCTTTTTAGTCTGCCCCTCACCCTAACCCTCTCCCCATACGCTTCCGCTATGGGGAGAGGGGATTTGGTTCGCGATTGTTCGCATCGGCAGCGCCCAGCTCTCCCTCTCCCCGCTTGCGGGGAGAGGGTCGGGGTGAGGGGCAGCTGCTTGGTGCGGGCGCGCTGACGTCACTCGGGCTTGCTTGGGAGGGGCAATTCCTTGCCGGATTTTTTGGCGGTGAGCCAGGTTTGCCAATCGTCGGTGTGATAGGGCCAAAGGCGGCGTTCGATGCACCAGTTTGGCGGGGCTGCGGGAAGGAAGAAAGTCTTGCGCTGCTGTTGTGTGAGACAACGGTCGAGGCGGGCTATCGCGGCTTGGACTAGGTCGTCGGGGTTGCGGTACACGTGCCAGAGGCGAGCGGTGTTGTCATCCGATGCCGTGACAACTTTAGAACCGTCCGGGCTGAATGCGGCGCTGAGGATCTAACTGGTGTGGCCTTCGAGGCGGGCGGTTTCTTTGCCGGTTCTGGCGTCCCAGAGGCGGGCGGTGGCGTCACCCGAGGCGGTGAGGACGGTGTCGCCGTCGGGGGAGAAGACGGCGGAGGTGACAGTTCTGGTGTGGCCTTCGAGTTTGGCGGTCTCGGCGCCGGGCAGTCGGCGCGCGAATAGGAAATGAAAACGCTGAGCTTTTCGGATTCTTGGGAGGGAGTCGTCACGGTGCGCCTTGGGGAATGAACTCATAAAACAAGTATGGGTTCGTATTAAATACTCTGCTGAGTGCCGGGGCAAGGTTGGGCGGGGAGTGAGTAGTGAGTAGTGAGTGGTGAGTGGTGAGTGGTGAGTGGTGAGGTTGGAGCGGCGCAATGCATTGCGCCCTATTTGAAAGGGCCGGCCGGTAGGGCGCAATGAATTGCGCCTTTCCGACAGAGCCGGAAATGGTCCGAGGGGCTGCCGCTTACTCGCCAGACCGTGCCGTGATCCGTTTGTCCATTTCGTTGATGAGGAACAGCACGGAGGCGCGGTGTTCTTCGTTGACGAGGATGTCGGGGGTGTCGAGGATGAACTTCAAGGCGTCGACGGCCTTGTTAATGCCGTCAGCGTATTCGCTTTTCGAGATCTTATCCTTGCGGGCCTCGGTGGCGTAGATCTGGCAAGTCGCATAGACGTGGTGGGCCTGCCAGACGGCGGTCTTCTGGCGGCGGGCCTTGTCAGCCAGTTGGGCGCATTTGCCGTGATCGCCGTCGATGGCGGCCATGCGGGCCTGTGATAGCTGATCGGGTGCGGCGGTTGCGGGTGTTTGGGCAGTTGCGACGGCCATGAGCAGGGCGGATGCAAAGTAGGCTTTCATTGTCGTTCTCCTTGGTCATCATAACGCCGCCCGATCGGGTTTAGATCTTGCCGGAGGTCAAGCCCGAGCGCAAAGGGTTGCCTTTGGCCACCGTTCGGGCTTTGCTCACGTTGAGTTTCGAGTTGAACGATTGGCCTGAATTCCTCTGAGCGTAGGCTCGCAAGTCGTTGCAATGACGTCTAAAGAGAGGCGTGCAAACATGACCGTTGAGTTCAAGAAGCTTTGGTATGGGCACCCGATTAACGAAAGTTTGTCGGCGCCGTGCATTGCCGAGCGCGACCTTAAGAACATCGAGGGTAAGGAAATCCGCAAGGGGTTTCCGGTTTATGCCAACCAATGCGCGATCCGCATGAGTATCGCCCTGAAGCGGGCCGGTGTGACGCACGACCAGATCGGGCGGATTGCGACGTGCGGGGCGCATCCGGCATCCGAGATGCACTATATCAACGCAACGGCGCTGGCCAAGGCGATCGATAGGGCGAACCTGCCGGGGTTTGCCAAGAAGCAGGTGATCAGCGGGGAGCAGGCGGCACTGTTTTATCCCGAACTGATTGGGCGGACCGGCGTGATCTTCATCAAGGACTATTGGCACCGTTCCACAGACCATGCCGATCGGCCGACGGGTGACCACATCGATGTGTGGAATGGCTACCGATCAAGTGCGAAATGGCTGATGGAGTGGTTTTCCTGGCTTGGCTATTATTCGAACTATGCCGGTGCAGGGGAAATCTGGTTCTGGGAAGTCAAGTAGGGCTGGTGGCCCAGGGGAACGGCGGAAACTTGGGGATCGGCGGAAAGGTGAGTGCGGGATGCGCTATTTGCTGGCGATGGTGATCGGAGCGGCGTTGGCCCTGGCGGCGACGTTAACCTTGAGCGGCCCGGTTTCAAGCTGGGTGGTGGGGCTGTTTACCTTTGAGAGTCCCGATCAGGTGTCGAACCTGGAAGACGCCGTCTATCTGGCGACGAGTATCGCGGGCCTGCTGGTCGGCTGGACGCTGGGTTGGGCGGTCGGGGGCAATTTCGACGAGGATGACGACGTCGTTTAGGCGGTTGTGAAGGCCCCTTGTAGAGTCAGCTACCCCAAGGATCATCTACCCGCCGTTGCCGGGTGAGGCTGCGTGCTCTATAGCTGCCGGCTTGGTTGGATTTGTTTCTTACCGGCCTAGCCGGAATACCCAGCCAGCCCACTCCCCCTGCCCGACCACCCCAACAATACCGCTATGGGTTGTCGGACATGGCGAGTGGGCGGTTAGGTCGAGGCTTGAACGTATTGACGGAATTTCGTGAAATGAAACTTCTTATGCTTGCCTGTGCGGGCGGGGCGATTGGCGCTGGTGCGCGCTACCTGGTCGGCGTCGGCGTTGCCCGGTTTGTCGGTGTTGCGGGCGGTTTCCCGTGGGCGACGCTGTGCGTCAACATCGTTGGTTCGTTCCTGATGGGCCTTTTCGTCGAGGCGTTGGCCTTGCGATTGTCAGGGTCGCCGGAGTTGCGGACGCTGATTGCGACCGGCGTCTTGGGCGGGTTTACGACGTTCTCGGCGTTTTCACTCGACTTCGCGACATTGATGACTCGCAAGGAGGAGTTTTTGGCAGGGCTCTATCTGATTTCATCGGTTACGCTGTCTATTCTGGCTCTTTACGCCGGCTTGATGCTGGCACGGCAGGTGTTGTCATGAATAACGGCCAATTCGGCGGCGATGGCCCCAAGGCAGGCAAGAGCCCGGTCGAGACGATCCTGGTGAAGCCGGACGAGGACGGCATCCGCCTTGATCGCTGGTTCAAGATCCATTTCCCGCATGTCACTTACGGCTATCTGCAAAAGCTGATGCGCTCCGGCCAGGTGCGGGTCGATTCCAAGCGGGTGCAGGCCAATGCGCGGCTGGAGCCGGGATCGCAAATCCGCGTGCCCAAGGTGGTGCGTAATCCGCCGCCGGCACCACCGTCGCTAAAGCCGCCTCCGGGACTGTCGAAAGCCGACCGGACGCTGATTGAGGACATGATCATTTACGAGGACGACCACATGTTCGTTCTCAATAAGCCGTTCGGATTGGCGGTGCAGGGGGGCACGAATACCAAGCGGCATATCGATGGCATCCTGGCTGGTATGGCGGACCGGTTTGGCGATCGGCCAAGGTTGGTTCATCGCCTCGACAAGGATACGACGGGCGTTCTACTGGTGGCCAAGCATCGCGATGCCGCGGCCAAGCTGGGTAAGATTTTCCGCACGCGCTCGGCTGCCAAGACTTATTGGGCTCTGGTGATGGGCGTGCCCAAGCCACCCCAGGGAAAAATCGAGGCGGCGCTTGTCAAGGCCGCGGGTCCCGATGGCGACCGGGTGCGCAAGTCGCTGCCCGGCGAGCAGAAGGAAGCCATGCACGCGACGACGCATTATTCGATCATCGACCGTGTCGGGCAGAAGGCGTCGTGGGTTTCGTTGAAACCGGTGACTGGGCGGCAACACCAGCTCAGGGCGCATATGTCGATTATCGGGCACCCGATTGTCGGGGACGTGAAGTATCAGGGCGACGTCAACCTGCCGGCGGAAAACATGGAGAACAAGCTGCACCTTCATTCGCGCCGGTTGATCCTGCCGCATCCCTTCGAGCACGGAACGAAGCTTGACGTTACGGCACCGATGTCGACGCACATGCTGAAGACGTGGGACATGTTGGGGCTGGATGCCAACCGGTTCGATCGGGATGAATTGTGAGTGGGTAATGGGTCGTGAGTAGTGAGTCGTGAGTAGTGAGTAGTGAGTAGTGAGTAGTGAGTAGTGAGTAGTGAGTAGTGAGTAGTGAGTAGTGAGTAGTGAGTAGTGAGTAGTGAGTAGTGAGTAGTGAGTAGTGAGTAGTGGGTCGTGAGGAGGGAGCCGTGTCGGTTTGGGCGGGTGAAGAGTAACTCATGAAGCTCGTGATTTTTGATTGTGACGGGACGATTGTCGACAGCCAGCATGCCATTACGGCGTCGATGGCGATGGCGTTCAAAGGGGCGGGCCTCGTTGAGCCGCCACGCGAACAAGTCATCGGAATTGTCGGTCTTTCGCTGGTGGAGGCATGTCGCCGGCTGCTGCCGGAAGGCACCGATCCGGCTCTGGCTGAGCCGATTGCGGAAAGCTACAAGGCTTCGTTTGCGCATTTGCGCGCGCAGCCCGATCATCACGAGCCGATGTATCCCGGGGCATTAGAGACCTTGGCGATGTTGGCTCAGCGAGATGACGTTGTGTTGGGAATTGCAACGGGTAAGTCGCGCCGGGGTGTCGATGCGCTGTTTGAGCGCGAGGGTTTGGGCGGGCACTTTGTGACCATCCAGACCGCTGACGATCACCCCTCCAAGCCGCACCCCTCGATGATCCACCGCGCCATGCAGGAGTGCGGGATCGAGGCGACGAGCACGGTCATGATCGGAGATACGTCTTACGACATCGAGATGGCGGTATCAGCCGGGGTGGTGGGACTTGGTGTGGCGTGGGGCTATCATCCGCGTCATATACTTGAAGCTTCGGGCGCGCGCGAGATCGTGTCGGAGTTTGTCGACGTTCCCGAAGCGGTCGAACGGTCAGTTTCAAACTAAGCAACCTCTGGACAAGCCATGAGCGAAGAGAATACCCACCCGGATAAGCCGGTGTTGCCGAAGCGTTTCTATGACTCGGTTTCGGTTGAGGAGGTGGCGACGGAGGGAACGCGCTGCTGGCGGCTGTTGCTCGACGGGCGGGCGGTCAAGTCGCCGGCGAAGACGACGGTCGAAGTGCCGTGTCGCGAGCTTGCCGAATTGCTTGCTGGTGAATGGCGGGCTCAGGGTGAGCGCATAGACCCTGAAACGATGCCGATGACGAAGATTGTCAATTCGGGGCTGGATGGCGTGAGCGGCCGGGAAGAGGACGTTGCTGCCGATATCGTCTCGTTTGCGGGGTCGGATCTGGTTTGTTACCGAGCTGAGGACCCGGTCGATCTGGTCGCACTGCAGGCCAAGGCCTGGGACCCGATTATTGGCTGGGCGCGTGAAGCTCTTGGTGCGCGCTTCGTTCTGGCTGAAGGTGTGATGCCGGTCGAGCAGCCGGTTGAAGCGTTGCAGGCGGTAGCAAAAGACGTGGCTGGTTTCAACGCGTTGCAGTTGGCGGCGCTGCACGTTTTGACGACGTTGTCGGGTTCGGCGCTGATATCACTTGCGCACGCACGCGGGGCGATCTCGGCTGAAGAGGCATGGGCCATCGCCCATGTCGATGAAGATTTCCAGATCACGCAATGGGGGGCGGACGAGGAAGCCCGCTTGCGTCGCGAGAAGCGTGGGGCTGAATTTGCGGCTGCCAGTCGTGTCCTCAAGGCGCTGTGATGCTCAAAGATCCAAACATCTTCGTCGCTTTGATCGGCGCGACGTTCACGCTTCTTGGTCTTTTCATCAGGCAGATTTGGGACTGGCTTCGGCACCGGACTGCTCTCGATGCTTTGGAAATGCATGCACCAGACGGCTGGAGGCTATCGGAAATCCGCAGGACTTCCACTTCAAATGACGATGGGGGCGGGGCCAAGGATCATTGATTTCGTTCCTCTGTTCCGGTTGAGGCCGCTTAGGCGGCCGGGATCAATATAACGCGCCCAGCCTCCTTGAGCAGTGCATTGGCCGGAGTGATGTCCGCGAGATAAGCCCGAGTTTACCATTCGAAGGGTATTATAACAGAGATTGTGAACAATACCAGAACAATGGAAACGAGCCATGCCGCTGAAGGCCAGCCCACTTAGCAGTTCCAAGCCGTGCGATCAATTCGTGAGCCGGGCTTCAAAGTCCATGATGGTCTATGCCGTCGCTGGCGAAGGGGGGTTGGCGCGGGCGAAATCCCGCGATGGCGACGGCCGTGAAGTGACGTTTCTGTGGTCGGACAGGGCGGAGGCTGAAAAGTGGGCGGCGTGCATTGCCGATAACCCGCGCATCAAGGAACTGCCGATGGGTGAGGTCCTGAAGACTTTGCTGCCCGCACTGGGCGAGCATAATCGCAAGATTGCGACCGACTGGTCTGATGCGCCCGACGAACCAGAGCTTGAGCCGGGCGACGTTGCCGATCTGTTGCGGGCGGGGCTGATTGAAGCTTTCGTTGAGCGGGCTGCGCGGTCGGGTTCGGTGTGGGTCGTTGGCGGAATGTATGGCCCGGCTATGATGGTGACGCGATCGAGGCCGGAAGGGCAGATGTTGCCGTGCTGGTCGGTTCGAGAGCGTGCTGAAATGCGTCTTGAGGGGCCGTGGGCTGAAATGGCGCTGAATGAGATCCCGGTCGGACGCTTTCTGGAAGCGACGCTGCCTGGTCTCAAGGAGACAGGGGCACTATTGTGCCCGGACAATATTCTGGGCGTGGAAACGCCGGAAATTGCGCCCGATGAGATGGCCAAGAAACTCAAGGCGGCCTTAGTGCCGGCTTAAGTTGGGCTATTGGCTGACGCAATGGAAAACGCCGATATTCTTATCTTCCTGATTGTTGCGTTTACGGTAGCAGTGCTTGTTTTCGTCATTCTGCCAGCCCGCCGCGATGCCAGGCGTCGGAAACGCAAGCTGCGCCGGGTGAACAGTGTGTCCGGTGACACGGGTAAACCCGATCCCTCTGCCTCCTCGTTTGATGGCAGCGATAGTGGTGGCGCCGGCGGCGGGGACTGAAAAACTCCTCGCTTCCTCAATGGAATGGCCGATTTTTTCGTCCTGAACGGCGGTTTTTTCCAATCCGGCCAATGGTGGCGTTTGCGCTGCGCCATTGGCGTGCTATTCACGCTCGATCCTTCCCCCAATGATCCATCCAATAGAGCCAGAGAACGACAAGGACGCCTCATGAAAGCTGTGATCGAGGAACTTGAACAACGCCGCGCCAACGCCCGCCTTGGCGGCGGACAGAAGCGTATCGATGCTCAGCATGAGCGCGGCAAGTTGACGGCCCGCGAACGCATCGACCTGTTAATGGATGAGGGCTCGTTCGAAGAATTCGACATGTTCGTCGAGCATCGGTGCACCGAGTTCGGCATGGAGAAGACAAAAATCTCGGGCGATGGGGTGGTAACAGGTTGGGGCACGATCAACGGCCGGGTCGTCTATGTGTTCGCCAAGGATTTTACGGTTTTCGGCGGGTCGTTGTCTGAGACCCATGCCAAGAAGATTACGAAGATCCAGGACATGGCGCTGAAGAACCGGGCGCCGATTGTCGGATTGTTCGATGCTGGCGGCGCGCGCATCCAGGAGGGTGTCGATGCGCTGGGCGGCTATGGCGAAGTATTCCAGCGCAACGTCATGTCGTCGGGGGTTATCCCGCAGATCTCGGTGATCATGGGGCCGTGCGCGGGCGGCGATGTCTACTCGCCGGCAATGACCGACTTCATCTTCATGGTGCGCGATACCAGCTACATGTTCGTGACAGGCCCCGACGTTGTGAAGACGGTGACCAACGAGACGGTGACGGCGGAAGAACTGGGTGGCGCCAAGGTGCACACCTCGAAATCCTCAGTCGCCGACCGGGCCTTCGACAACGATGTGGAAGCGCTGCTGCAGATCCGCCGGATGATGGACTTCCTGCCATCCAACAACACCGATGGTGTGCCGGTACTGCCGACGATGGATTTGGCCGATCGTAAGGATCATTCCCTCGATACGCTCGTGCCAGATAATCCCAATACGCCCTATGACATGCACGAACTCATTCAGAAGGTTGCCGACGAGGGCGACTTCTATGAGATCCAGGATGCTTTCGCCAAGAATATCCTGACCGGGTTTGTCCGCATGGAGGGGCATACGGTCGGGGTCATCGCCAATCAGCCGATGGTGCTGGCAGGCGTTTTGGATTCGGATGCATCGCGCAAGGCGGCGCGTTTCGTGCGGTTCTGCGACTGTTTCGATATTCCGATCATGACGTTCGTCGACGTTCCCGGTTTCCTGCCTGGTACGGCGCAGGAATACGGCGGGTTGATCAAGCATGGCGCCAAGCTGCTATTCGCCTATGCCGAAGCCACCGTGCCCAAGGTCACGGTGATTACGCGCAAAGCCTACGGCGGGGCTTACGACGTGATGAGCTCCAAGCATATTCGCGGCGACGTGAACTACGCCTGGCCGACGGCTGAAATCGCGGTGATGGGGGCCAAGGGGGCGGTCGAGATCATCTATCGCTCCGAGCTTGGCGACGCCGATAAGATCGATGGGCGGATCAAGGAATATGAGAAGCGGTTCGCCAATCCGTTTGTTGCAGCCGAGCGCGGCTACATCGATGAAGTGATCCTGCCGCGCGATACCCGTAAGCGGGTTTGCCGTGCGCTCAACATGCTGCGCAACAAGACGCTGGAGAACCCCTGGAAGAAGCACGACAACATCCCGTTGTGAGGTGGGGGCAGCGAGTTTTAATAAGGGCTGTTAAGCGTGACGCAGATGATTGCGATGAAGCTTCGTGAATGTTTGGTCGACAACTATAAGTCCGGTTGCTTGACAGTGGCTGGATTGCTTTTGACGGCGCTTGTTATCGCATGGCCTGTTCACTGGCTATACGCACAGGAGGTAACGAACGAGCGGCTCAGAATAGTTTCGTGGAACATTCGGACTCTGAGCGAGCCAGCCCGCGTTTTTGACGATCAGTTGCTTCGAACTTCCGATCAACTTGCGAAGTTGTCACAGTTTGCTTTGAAGCTTGATGGCGATGTGTATGCCCTTCAGGAGGTGGGGAGTCTGTCGGCGCTTGCGCAGATATTTCCTCTAGCGGAATTCGATATCTGTATTTCCGGACAATATTTCCAGCTTCATCCTGAACTGGGATATGTCGATGACGCGAAGTGCTTTTCGTCCGGACCACTGCCGGGTACACCGAAGAGCGCGGCCAACGCGTGGCAATTTCCGGCTTTTGCAGTCAAACGACGCCGCAGTTCGGCCTTGGCTGTAACTGATTATCGCCAAATTGGCGTCATGCACCGCGACACTCGAGATAATCAAGTCAGGCCAACGCGTTGGGGGCTGATCCTGAATTTGTCGCTTGATGGTGGTAACCTACAGGTCATAAATTTACATTTGAAGAGTCGCTGCCGAGGTCACCCATGGCAGAGGAGGAAGTTCGACGAACACTGCGGCACGTTCGCCCGACAAGCTCGGGAGCTTTCCTATCTGCGCAACCGTTTGCTCAGCCGGTCGATCGTTGTAGGCGATTTCAATCGCCCGATGGACCGTGAAGATAAGTTTGCTGAGTGGTTTGTGCGTTCTACAAAATTGCGACACTTGCCTCTTCAGGGTGCCGAGGCTTGCGCTCTGGCGCAGGCGCGCGGTTATACCCAAACCTTCGATCATGTGTTGATTGGGAATGGAATTCAGGAATGGGATGCGACGGTTAAGTTTGCAGCTCCTGTAAAAGTGGTGGAAGAAGTAGATCAGGACAAGGCCGTAACCTTTGGTGATCACTGTCCAATAGTTCTCGATGTGGAAAGAGCCAGATGACCTTGAAGCGAAGGCTTGGCATCTCAGGAACTCGATATGAACACGAATGACGTGAGTTTTGCCTTGTTGCACACTGGCGACACAATCGTAGTTCCCTTCAATTTAAGGATCAGCGGGGCAGTAGACACTGACCTGCGATAGAAACGGGAGAGGATGCTGATGAGGAATTTTCGACTGACACGCGCTTGTGCGGTGTTTGCTCTTTCAACCGCACTTGCCGTGGTTTCCTCGGTTGGTGTTTTCACAACACAAACGGCGCAAGCTGCCGGAGGGAAAATGACGACGACATCTTCAGGATTGCAGATCACCGATACGGTTGAGGGCACCGGTGAATCGCCCAAGCCCGGTCAAACCTGCGTCATGCATTATACTGGCTGGCTATATAAGGACGGTCAAAAGGGGGCGAAGTTCGACAGCTCGGTTGATCGCGGCCAGCCGTTCGAATTCCGCATTGGCGTTGGCCAGGTCATCGGCGGCTGGGACGAGGGCGTCGCCTCGATGAAGGTCGGCGGCAAGCGCACGCTGATCATTCCACCGCAACTGGGCTATGGTGCGCGCGGTGCTGGCGGGGTCATTCCGCCAAACGCGACCCTCATGTTCGATGTCGAACTGCTGGGCGTGAAGGGTTAGGCACGGGCAAGGCTGGGTTTTCGAATTCTGGGCGGGGCAGGATTTTTCTTCGCCCCGTTTGGAGTTTTTGCGATCAGGCCTTGTAAACTCTGGCGTCAAGACGTATATCGGCTACAGATTTTCGCCGGAAAACTTGGCCGCTACGCTTTGAGATTTTCAGGCGCACGTTCAGACCAACCTAACAAAATCGACAATCGCAAGGTGTGGGCCGCGCTCTAATGAGCGGACCTTCTTGCAGGAATATCAAGCAGAAACAAAGGACTATCTTCGTGGAAACTGGAACCGTAAAATTCTACAACGACCAAAAGGGTTATGGCTTTATTGCACCCGATAACGGCGAGCGCGACGTTTTCGTTCACGCGACCGCCCTTGAGCGTGCTGGCATCCATGGCCTGGCCGAAGGCCAGAAAGTGTCGTTTGACACGGCTGCCGATCAGCGCAGCGGCAAGATTGCCGTCAACAACATCGAACTGGCCTGATTTATCGCTTCGGCGATAAACTCACTGTGAGTTCAGGACTACCCGAACCGCTCCCGAAAGGGGGCGGTTCTTTGTTGGTGCGCAGGTGCAATGACTTGCCGGAGCGGGGAGTGTGCGGATCGACTATTTCACGCGGGAATAGTGGGTTTCGACCTTGAAGTTCACCGGAAGGCTTGGCGTTTCGCCAGTGATGAAACCCAGGGCTGCGTCGGCCATTTTATGGGCGATGCCGAAGGAAATCTTGAAGCCGCCGGAAGCAACGACGATACGAGGGACTTCGGGCAACGCACCGATGATCGGTTGGCGTCCGACGGCATTGGGGCGCACGCCTGCCCACCGCTCGATGATCTCGGCCTGCTCAAGGGCCGGGCACAATTGGGTGGCGCGTTCGATGATATCGTCGAGCTTGGCGGTTGGTTCGAATGGGTTTTCGAATTCGGTTTCAGAGGTCGAGCCCACGGCGATGCGTCCGCTTTCATGGGCGATGACGTAGACGCCGCCGCGATAAAGGATTGGTGCGGCCGGATCGATCGGATTGCGCGGCTGAAGCAAGGCGGCCTGACCTTTGACGCCACGGCCCAGAACCTTGCCGGTCACGGGCTGCAGCAACTCGAAACTCTGATAGCCGGCAGTCAGAATAACGCGGCCGGGCGTCAGTTTGGTGCCGTTGGCAAGAGTGACACAGGTGCCATCTCCCAAGTCGGTAACGGGGCTCATCTCGAATATGCCAACTGTTGCGTCGGCCACCTTGCGGAGCGCTTCGATCAGTCGGCGAGGGTTGATGCGGGCGCTCATGGTGTCGAATTCGCAGCCCAGCGGGGCCAATTTGCTCGAGAGCCAACCGGGGTCAGGCGTATCGTTCAGAATATTCCAGGCGATTGGTGCGCCGGTTGGCGAATGCGTTGGCCAATTTTGCTTCGCTGCGGCCTGCCAGGCGAGGCGTTCTGCGTACTTCTTTTGCGTCTGGGTGGGAATCAGGCGGCCACACCGAAGATAGGCGCAATCGATGCCGGTTTCGCTTTTCAGCCACTCAGCTTCGGTTTCAAGCGACATAAGCGCGTCCAGTTGGAAGGCCTTGATGTCGGTCCAACTTACCGGTTGATGGGGCATCAGGGCTCCCAGAAAGCCGCCGCTTGCGCCCTGGCCGATGCGTCCTTTATCAACGAGAACGGTTTCAAGCCCCAGCCGTGAAGCCTTGAGCGCACACCACAGGCCGACGATGCCGCCGCCGACTATCAACAGATCGGGCGCTGTTGGGATCGAATGTGCGGCATGGTGGGGTATTTGAGCATTGTGGGGATGGACGTCGGCGTTATTCATCAATCAGCCTGGATCAAGATTGCGGCGCGCTATGGCAGATGTACCAGAACACCACCTGAGGTGGGATGCCGGCGAGGTTCCCGTGTCGGAACTTTTCGACGATCCGTTCTATTCGCGCAATGATGGGCGGGCGGAGGCGGTGCACGTATTTCTGGAAGGGAACGGCCTGCCGGAACGGTGGGCTGATCATGATTGTTTTTCAATCGCGGAGCTGGGTTTTGGTACCGGCCTCAACTTCCTGGAGACCTGGCGGCAGTGGATCGTGACGAGGCGCACCGGCCAGCGTTTGGTCTTCACATCATTTGAGGCGTACCCGTTGGCATATCGCGATATAGAGCGGGCGCTGGGCGTTTGGGATGATGGGCTGGGGCCGCTAGCCGATGAAATGCTTCGTTGCTGGAAGGGTTCACAGCAGGGCCGGCGTCGTTGGCGAATGGATGAACAAACCGAGCTGGTCGTGGTCGATGGGGAGGCGGAGCGAGGCGTTGCGGGTTGGGACGGGTTTGCGGACGCCTGGTATCTGGACGGTTTTTCGCCGGCCAAGAACCCTGGAATGTGGAGTGCGCCGTTGATGCGGGAGGTGTTTGAACATACTGCCGTGGGAGGGGGCTTTGCCACTTATACCGCCGCAGGCTGGGTCCGCCGCAATCTGGTGTCGGCAGGTTTTGAGGTTTCGAAGAGGCCGGGCTTTGCCGGCAAGCGGGAAATGGCGGTGGGCAAAAAATGCTAACTCAGACAGGCTCCAGGCCTGGAGTACCTGTGCGTGATTCCTCGAAATAACGGCCCGGCCGGAGGGATGCGGCCGAGCCGTTGACAGGATCTGGCGAGATGCCTGTTCCTGATCAGTCTTTGTAGGTTTTGACTGGTTTGGTGCCCCACTTGCTGCGCTGTTCGATCAGTTTCTCGGTCGATTCAGTTGTCAGGGCTGGCCGATCGCCAACCTTTTTATCACCAGCAAAGGCTGCGGGGGCGAATGCGAGCGTGGCGCCGAGGGTGAGGGCTGTGGCCGTTCTGATCATTATGTTCCTCTCTGATGCGTTGGATTATTTTTTTCATCACGGGCGGTCGGCGCCGAAACCTCAAGGCGTCCGAACTCGCCTTCGACTAAAGTGGTTATTTTTTGTTTTGTTGGCAAGATGGTCGGGGGCGAATTCGTGCAAAAATTTGGCTCCGAGATGGCCGGGGTCGGTGGTCGCACAACAAAACGGGCGGCCTGATGAGACCGCCCGCTTGCATTTTGACCACTACCTAACCGCGCTTGTGCGACCGTCTGGCGGGGCTATTATTAATTGCCCAGGGCCTTGGATAGTTCAGCCTTGGCTTCGGCAGCCTTGGCCATGTCGCCGGCGTCGCATTGATCTTCCATCTTGGTCAGAAGCTCTTCGACTTCGCCCAGTTTTGCTTCTGATAGCTTTTTCGACTGGGCTGATTTGGCCAGTTCGAAGGCTTGCTTCATGCAGTCCTGGGGGTCTTTTGGGGCGTCAGCAGCGAAAGCGGTTCCCGCTGTTGCAACGCCGAATGCAGCGGCGATCATCAGGTGTTTGATCATTCTTTTTTGCTCCGTTCAACATCTGTTCCAGCAGATCCGTGATCGCCGGATATTTGAATTGGGATTGTGGCTGTTCGACGGCCAGTGTTCCGTTTCAGACGTTTGCCACCGTTTGATGCTGGGTCGTCAGCAAATGTCTGAAACAAGAGGAACACTAGCAAGTCTATGTTTCTAGTGTAGCTTTTGTCTTCGACGTTTGCTCGCCAACCATGTAGCCGAACGCAGGCAAACGTCAAAGACGCTACACTAGCAGGCTGTTGAACAACTCAGTGAGGTCGCGATGCGAGACGAAATTGACTGTCGGCAAGACGCGTCCGGTGCAGGTGTGGTGGATCCCACGGCAAACCGGCGCAACGCAGTCCGGCAGTCAATTTCGCCGCATCCCCTTGGGACACCGCACTTTTTCGCCTCGGCGGCGTCGCGGCACTGGCCCATCGTGTC
>JAHZKP010000119.1 GCA_022600345.1 Alphaproteobacteria bacterium
CTAGAGCATCATCCGACCATACGCGGTCACACTTCGTGATCGAATGGTCGGATAAAGATGCTCTACACCTATGATTCTAGAGCAACTTTATCCGATCTATGAATCGCTGAATGCGATTCCGTTAGATCGGATGTTGCTCTAGTGTTACTCCCCGCTGGGTCCGAAATAAAGGACTGAGCGGAGCCATACCCCGATTTATCGCCCAACTGCATCAATCTGCCGTCTTCCGTCCCCGTTGGGCATCGCTGTTGCGTTCGCGGGCCGGGGCCTGCCAACGTCGTGTCGCTCGCAGCCGTCGTCACGGCCCGCAGCCGTCGTCACGGCTCGCAGCCGTCGTTACGGCTTTTGCGGCTCCAAGCTGTTTTCAGCCCCCTGTTTGGGCGGCTTGATCCCCAGGAAACCGTTGACCGCTGAACCCATTCGGCCCTTAGCAGGCGGTGGAGGCACCGAGCTATCGCCGATCGCCTCGATCAGCCACCAGCATAGCGCCACCCCGATACCGCCAAAAATAAGCCCGCCCATCATCTGCCCGGCAACCACGCCTTCGGCTCCCGCCCAGGCTTCTCCGATCAAAACGAACGGGATGGTGCCTAAAGTTGCCCGCGCCCAGTTGAGCGTTGTCGATATATGTGCCCGCCCCAGCGTGTTGAACGCGGCATTCGAGATAAACAGCGCCCCAAGGAAAAAGAACAGCGGTGCCAACCATCGGCAGAATAGCAAAATGAGATCGGCCGCCTGACCTTCGGCGCGGAATTGCGCCACGATCACCGGGGCCAGGAGTGCCAACAGCACCCAGGCTGCCGCCGTGAAAGCCGCCGTCACGAACAACGAAAGCCGCAGCGTTTCATGCATGCGCTCCTTGCTGCGTGCTCCGTAATTCTGCCCGATAATCGGCCCGATAACCCCACTCAGCGCGAAAACGACGCCGAACGCGACAGGCAGAATGCGCCCGATAATCGTCCAGCCCGCGACCGCGCTATCGCCGTGCTGCGAGATGACCGCTGTCACATACGCGTTTGCTGCCGGCGTCGACAGGTTCGTTGCAACTGCAGGAATGGCAACGGCGGCCAATGGCCTGCCATCGGCCAGAAATGTGCGCAGCTTCGGCCGCCCCATCATCTGATGGACGTGGATGACGCCGTATAGCCCGATCGCCATCATGATGATGCGTGCCGTGACAGACGCCCAGGCGGCTCCCACAATTCCAAGATCGAAGCCGAAAATCAGGATTGGATCGAGGATGATGTTTGCGATCGCCCCAAACAGCGTGATGTTCATCGCCCGTCGCGCATCGCCAGCCGACCGCAACACACCGGCCGCAGTCATGCCAAGCGCCAACGGCGGCAAGGCAGGAACGACGATAGCCAGATAAATATTGGCAAGTTCCTTGGTCCGCCCGGTCGCCCCCAGCAGGTCGAGAAGCAGCGGGGAGGAAAACCAGACAATGACGGTCAGGACACACGAAATGGTCAACGTCCACATATGCGCGCTCGTCGTCAGTCGCCTTGCGCGCACGTTATGGCCGGCACCCAGCGCTGGCGAGACCAGCGAAATGGCCGCGATCGAAAGGCCGATGCCCATGCCGATCGTCAGCATCAAAATGGTGCTGGCATATCCCACGGCGGCAACAAGGGCTTCGCGCTCTGGCAGCAGGCTGAGGAAGTAGATGTTGGCCAGGTCGCCCACAAAGATGGCAACGAGCCCCAGGGCCCCCGTTCCGGTCATCACCAGGATATGGCGCAACAGCGAACCGGTCACGAACCGTGGCGGCGGCGTTTGCCGCCGCTTGGGGCGCGAAGGCTTCTCAGGCGTTTTAATCTCGTCCTGCATATAACGCTTCAATCCAGGTTAACGAACCGCTGACCATATCGACTTGCGTTTCAATTGGCTTCGCCGCGGCACGACTGAGAATTCGAAAACGAACGGCAAATAAAATCCAACCCGGAACGGACCCAATCGGTTGTCCTGGCAAAAATTCGGGTTTCAGCGTCCCGGTGTCTCAGATTTGGCGTCGCGAGTTGATGGCGGCGGCCAGCGTTCCTTCGTCCAGATAGTCGAGTTCACCGCCGATCGGGACGCCCTTTTGCATCTCCGAGACCTTGACGCCGCTGTTGGCCAGCAAGTCTTTGACGTAGTGCATCGTCGATTGGCCCTCCACAGTCGCATTGAGCGCCAGTAAAACCTCACTGACTTCCGCCTTCGAGGCCCGTTCGACCAGCTTGCCGATGTTCAGGTCTTCCGGTCCGATCCCGTCAAGCGGCGAGAGGTGCCCGCCAAGGACATGATAACGCCCCTTGATCACGCCGGCCCTTTCCAGTGCCCATAAATCCCCCACCTCTTCGACCACCACAATCATTGTCTGGTCGCGCCTGGGTTGCTGGCAGATGCTGCACGGCGACACGGTATCCACGTTGCCGCATTCCGGGCAGATCGTGATTGTTTCCCTGGCAACATTCAGTGCCTCGGCCAACGGTCCCATCAAGTCGTCGCGCCGCTTGATCAAGGTCAGCGCCGCTTTCCGGGCCGAGCGCGGTCCCAGCCCAGGCAGTTTTGCCAAAAGCTTGATTAATCGCTCAATTTCCGGACCAGCCGTCTTGTTCGCCATCTCGTCCTGTAACGCTTGAAGAATCGCGCAGGCGCCAAGTTGCCACGGACGCGCGCCGATTGCCATGCGACGTTACCGACTGGACAACGTCCTGATACTTCTCAGCTCGTCGCCGGCTTACTTCTGCTGCGCCAGCGAATCCAATGTGGCCGCCAGGCCCGACAGGTCGTATCCGGCGATGGCCGCAGCGCCGATAATCTCCTGCGACGAGAGGTTGCCAGCCTGTGACAGCCCCCACAGCGTTACGCACCGCGTGCCCGAGCGGCAGTACGCCAGAACCGGCTTTTGCGCATCCTCAACCAGCTTCTTGAACGCGACGACATCGGCCATGCCAAGTTGCCCGCTGACCACCGGTTGGTGCACGACGGCAACGCCCAATCGGCTGGCCGCATCGCTGATCGCCTGGCATCCGGGCTGCAGGGCGTCTTCGCCGTCCGGCCTGTTGCAGATGATCGTCTTGAATCCGGCAGCCGCGATTTCAGCCACTTCATCGGCGCTGATCTGCGGAGCAACCGAGAGGTCTTCGGTGACTTTTCTGACATCCATGTCTTTTGACCTTCTCGGCTGATCACGAGCCGGGTTGATGAGCGGGCTGGCCGGGCGGCGTTTCGGGCACCCCGGCCTGGCTATGATGGGTCGAACCTACGTTGCCGCTGTTTGCGCGCGATCGAGGCGTGTTCGCCCGAAACGGGCCAATAGAATTCCGATAACCAGTGCAGCGAAGAAAATCCAGGGCTCCATCCGTCCAAGGCCCAACGCGGGAATAGCTCCGCCCGGACAATATCCAGTCAGGCCCCATCCCACCCCATAAATAGCGGCTCCGGCAAGCAGGCGGCCGTCAATTATCAAGGAAGTCGGCAGTTGGAACGAATTAGCCAGAACCGGTGCCGACCGCCCGAGCACGATTTTGTAGCCGATGAATGTTGTCGCCAAAGCCGACGCCATCACAAGCGCCAGACTGGGGTCCCATGTGCCGGCCACATCGAAAAAATTCAAAACCTTGGCGGGGTTGATCATTCCTGACACGGTAATGCCCAGGCCAAATACGACGCCCGCAAAGAGTGCTGCAACAATACGCATTCGCTCAGCCCCCAATGACATGGCGTGTGACATAGACCGTCACCACCGCAGCCGCCATGAATACGCCCGTCGCCGCGATCGAGCGCGTTGATAACCGCGCCATCCCGCACACCCCGTGCCCGCTTGCACAGCCGTTCCCGAAAGTCACACCGATGCCGACAAGCAACCCGCCGATGATGCTGGTGAGCGTTGAAACCGGCATCTCGAATTGCGGAGCTTTTCCTAGCACCAGGGTATAGAGAACCGGGGCGGCAATCATTCCGGCAATAAACGCCGCCCGCCAGCTCCAGTCGTCGCCCGAGGCCGGGAACAACGCGCCCCCCAGCATGCCCGAAATCCCGGCAATGCGGCCCAACAGCAGCATCGTCAGGACGGCGCCCAGGCCGATGAGTGTGCCGCCGATCAGTGCGGCGATAGGAGTGAATTCAGTCACCGGTCACCTCTTGGAATCTCGGTTGGTTCAACGAACCGCATCAGACTACGCATTCACTATTTCGAATGCAATGTCACCAAGTCTCGCCCCGCCTGCCGCTTCTTCATCGCAGGCTTTATTTTGGCCAAAGCTTGTTTGCTTGACGCTTCGCGAGTTCGCGTCAGAAGCAAACCGGTGTTGGCGGCTCTTTTTTGGCCCAACATTCGCCAAGGCGATGTTGGAGCTAGGTGACAAGATACGGCTGAGCGGGCGCCGTGTTTGGCGACTACGTCGCCACACCCACCGTCGTCATCCTCACGAAGGTGAGGATCCATGCAAGCCTCAAGGAACCGCCTCCAGCTCTCCTTGATGCCACCAGGTCCGGCGTCTCTCCTAAGGCTGCGAATGAAGGAAATCTTTTCTATTTCCGCACCTTGCGTGGATGGCCGTCTTCACGGCCATGACGTTGGTGGGGGAGGTTGTGTTGGTGGCACTTTTTGTTGGCCCAACATTCGCCAAGGCGATGTTGGCGCATTCTTTTTTGGCCCAACACTCGGTAAACCGGTGTTGGAGCTATTGTTGGGCTCAACACTGCGCAAGCGCGTGTTGAAGCAGTGCCAAGTTACGATGACCGGGATCACCAGGGCCAAGACAATTCACTGCTTGGGCGTTACTGCAAATATCGTCATGTCGCAGTGTTTGCGCGCGCGAAGCACCACCCAAAACATCCACACCCACCAACGTCATCCTCACGAAGGTGAGGATCCATGCAAGCCTCAAGGAACCGCCTCCAGCTCTCCTTGATGCCACCAGGTCCGGCGTCTCTCCTAAGGCTGCGAACTAAGGAAATGGCCGCGAATACAGCGCCTTGCGTGGATGGCCGCCGGAGTTTATCCCGGCCTCCGAGCCGGGGCGGCCATGACGTTGGTGGGAGTAGTGATTTTGGGTGGCGCTTCGCGGCAGCAGTCACTGCCCAATGGCGGGAATTACGGTCCGGACCAAAGGGGAAAGGCATGGGCTTGCCGAGTGTTGAGCAAAGTAAACTTCAACACCGGCTTGCCGAGTGTTGAGCAAAGTAAACTTCAACACCGGCTTGCCGAGTGTTGAGCAAAGTAAACTTCAACACCGGCTTGCCGAGTGTTGA
>JAHZKP010000120.1 GCA_022600345.1 Alphaproteobacteria bacterium
ATAAACCATATCGCGCTGCGCGCCGCTTCTGGCCGAATGCGAAAAAGTGACAGGTGTCGCGAGCCACATGAGTTCTTCAACAGCCTGCTAGGTGAGGGGGATGGGCAATCGCGGCAGACGCCAGAGCAAGAACACAACCCCCTCACCCCAACCCTCTCCCCGGGGGGAGAGGGGGCCGCCCGGTTAGTCAGGCCCGATCAACTAAGCCAGGTCGTAGCGGTCGAGGTTCATCACCTTGTTCCAGGCCGCCACGAAGTCTTTCACGAATACGTCTTCGGAATCCGCACAAGCATAGACCTCAGCCAGCGCCCGAAGCTGCGAGTTCGAACCGAAAATCAGATCGACACGCGTGCCGGTCCATTTCAGGTCGCCGGTTTTCCGATCGCTTCCCTCAAAGATGTCCTCATCCGCCGAGGCCGCTTTCCACGTCGTACCCATGTCGATGAGGTTGACGAAGAAGTCGTTGGTCAGTTGCTCGGGCCTGTCAGTGAACACACCGTGGCTGGACTGGTCGTGGTTGGCGCCTAGAACCCGCAAGCCCCCGACAAGTGCCGTCATCTCAGGTGCGGTCAACGTCAGGAGTTGGGCGCGGTCGATAAGCAGCTCTTCTGCGGAAACCGTGAACTTGGTTTTCTCGTAGTTGCGGAAACCATCAGCAGCCGGCTCCAGCATGTCGACCGATTCGATGTCGGTCTGATCCTGCGTCGCGTCCGCACGGCCCGGCGTGAACGGAACGCCCACATCGTGCCCGGCATCCTTGGCCGCCTTTTCGACGCCTGCACATCCGCCAAGAACGATAAGGTCGGCCATCGAGACTTTCTTGCCGCCCGACTGCCCATCGTTGAAGGCTTTCTGGATGCCCTCAAGTTTGGCCAATACCTTGGCCAATTGAGCAGGTTGATTGACCTCCCAGTCTTTCTGCGGCGCCAGTCGGATGCGTGCGCCATTCGCTCCACCGCGCATGTCGGAGCCGCGGAACGTCGACGCAGACGCCCATGCGGTCGCCACCAGTTGCGAAACCGACAGACCCGAGCCGAGGATCTGGCCCTTCAAGTCGGCAATGTCCTTGTCATCGATAAGGTCATGATCGACAGCCGGAATCGGGTCCTGCCAGCTCAGATCCTCTGCAGGAACGTCCTTGCCCAGATAACGTGATTTCGGACCCATGTCGCGATGGGTCAGTTTGAACCAGGCCCGCGCAAACGCATCGGCGAATTCATCCGGGTTCTTATGGAAACGCCGCGAGATTTTCTCGTAAGCCGGATCCATCCGCATCGCCATGTCGGCGGTCGTCATCATCGGCGCATGGGTTTTGGATGGGTCATGCGCATCGGGAACCGCATCCGAACCAGCACCGCCTTTCGGTGCCCATTGGTTGGCGCCGCCTGGACCCTTCACCACTTCCCACTCATACCCAAACAGGGTGTCGAAATAGCTCATGTCCCACTTGGTCGGTGTCGGCGTCCACGCGCCTTCGATGCCGCTGGTGATCGTATCGCCACCTTTGCCGGAACCAAAGCTGTTCTTCCACCCAAGCCCCTGCTCGGCAATGTCGGCGGCTTCCGGTTCGCGGCCGACATACTTATCGGCATCCGCTGCGCCGTGACACTTGCCGAATGTGTGGCCACCGGCGGTCAGCGCAACGGTTTCTTCGTCGTTCATCGCCATGCGGGCAAACGTCTCGCGAATATCGCGGCCAGAGGCGACCGGGTCGGGATTGCCATTCGGCCCTTCCGGATTGACGTAGATGAGGCCCATCTGCACAGCGGCAAGCGGGCGCTCCAGGTCCCGGTCTCCGGAATAACGCTTGTCGCCCAGCCATTCGGCTTCAGCGCCCCAGTAGATGTCTTCTTCCGGTTCCCAGATGTCCTTGCGTCCACCCGCAAACCCAAACGGCTTCAGGCCCATCGATTCAATGGCGCAGTTGCCGGCGAGAATCATCAGGTCGGCCCACGAGATCTTGCGGCCGTACTTCTGCTTGATCGGCCAAAGCAGCATCCGCGCCTTGTCGAGATTGCCATTGTCGGGCCAACTGTTGACCGGAGCGAACCGCTGGTTGCCGGTTCCACCGCCACCACGGCCGTCCGCCGTGCGATAGGTGCCGGCACTATGCCAGGCCATGCGGATGAACAGCGGACCATAGTGGCCGTAGTCGGCTGGCCACCAGTCCTGCGAATCCGTCATTAAAGCAAACAGATCCTGCTTCACGGCATCCAGATCGAGCGACTTGAATTCCGCCGCATAGTCGAAGTCTTCACCCATGGGGTCGGACAACGAGGAGTGCTGGTGCAGGATTTTTAGGTTGAGCTGATTGGGCCACCAATCCTTGTTCGAGGTGCCGCCTCCCGCGGCGCTCGCCTGGCCACCCATCGGGCACTGTCCTGTGGCGCTGGTTTTTTTATCAGCCATGTCGTCTCCATTCATGCTTGGCAATACTCTGTCAGGGGCGACGGTCGGAATCCCGGCCCGCTAGCACATCCCCAATAAAGGTTCTAAAGCGGGCTACCAAACGCAATCCATCAGGAAAACCTTGAAATCGTGATTTGCCGGATAAGCGGGACTGATAATTAAGGGGGGAACTGAACGGCACGGGCTTCCTGCCGAGGGTGCACTATTTTGCACCCCAGCGAAACACCAATCAGTCGCGCAGTTTGGACCTCATCGCCCGCCAAACTTCACTCCCGCCTCACCGCTCCGCCACGGCTCGTATTTCTCCATGCACCGGGCGAATAAATCCGACGCCAGGAAGTCCCCCAACCATCTTTGGACTCCGGGCATTGGCTGGGCATCGAACCACGCTCTATCGACATTGGCGAATTGCCTGACAAAGGTCACGGTTGCGAAGTCCGCAAGCGAGCCGCGCGCACTGAACAGGTTTTTGGACTTTGCCAGCCGCTGCTCAAACTCTCCCAGAACCACGAGCGCCTCGCCTCTGTGCTCAATCGGATCGACGCCCTTGCCGCCATCATCTTCAGCGAAGCGGTTGTTGCCGTATTTGTAGCGGTCGAGGTGGCGTTTAAAGGGCCCGTCGATCAGCTCGATAAGGCCAAGCATGTCAGCAATGTCGCCATCCGAGGGGACGAGCCACGCTTCAGGGTCATTGCGCTCCAGCGCCCACAACATGATGTCCAGGCTTTCCTCGATAACCCTCCCGTCAACATCGATGAGGACAGGCACCGTCGCCTTCGACGAGGCGGCGACCAGTTCGGCTGGTTTGTTCGCAAGCTTCACTTCCCGCAATTCGCAAACCTGCCCGCTGATCGCGATGGCCAGCCGCGCCCGCATCGCATACGGGCAGCGGCGGAATGAGTAGAGGATCGGCAACGTGCTGTCGGTCATTGCTCGCCTGAGTTTGGTTGAGTTAGGTGGAGTGAGGTCCGGCAAGTGTGAAGCAAAAAACGGACAATATGCGCAAGTAAGCAAACATCCAATCCCGAGACGGAACGGAGCCAGCCATTGCGACTACACCAGATCACGCCGTTCGTACCGTGCACGAAGCTCGATGACCAGATCGCGTTCTATTCAGCCGTGCTCGGTTTCTCTGTTGGCTTTCGCGCCGACAACTACGCCTTCCTGCGCCGCGATGATGTAGCCGTGCGATTGGTCGAGGTCGATGCTGATGTCAATCTGCACGCCCCAGAACGCCAGCAATCGTTCTATATCGATGTTCGCGAGATCGATGCGCTCTATGCTTCAATGGAGCCGCGCCTCAAGGACTTGCCCAAGGGCCGGGTCCGTGCGCCATTCAATCAAGACTACGGCCAGCGCGAGTTCCACGTCATCGATGAAGATTGCACGCTGATCTTTTTCGGGCAGTCGATTGCGAATTAGTATTCCACGTTGATCGCTTCGCCCAGGCTGAACCGCTCCACTCATTGCCCGCAAGCTGCCGCGTCATCACCACTAGTGTGAATCGTCAAATCGGTAATCGTCGGGTTCTGTCCCGAAAGCGGATTGCCAGGGTCCCAGCCGATGTTGACGGATTCAAATCGCGAACCCAGCGCGTCATAGATCATCAGCCGCCCAGCCAATGACTCGCCCGCTCCGGTGATTTCCTTCAACACTTCGACCGCCTGCAGCGTGCCGATCACGCCGACGATTGCGCCAAGTACACCCACTTCCGAACAGTTGGCGACCGTCCCCGCAGGCGGCGCTTCGGGAAACAGGCAGCGGTAACTGGCAAAGGGTTTGCCCTCGCCATTCTTCTCGTGCGGCTTGAAGGTCGTGACGTAGCCATCGAATGGACCGACAGCACCGAAGACAAGCGTCTTGCCAGCCAGATAGCAGGCATCTGACACCAGATAGCGTGTCGCGAAATTATCCGAGCCATCGCAGATGATGTCGTACTGGCCGATAATGTCGAGCGCGTTCGCAGCATTCAGGCGGACGGGATGGGTCTCCACCGCGACATGCGGATTGAGCCGCCCAATCGCCTTCCGGCCGCTGTCCACCTTGGGCACGCCGACATGTTCCGTGTCGTGCAGGATCTGGCGTTGCAGGTTGCTGAGCGAAACAACGTCGTCATCGACCAATCCGATTGTGCCGATGCCCGCAGCCGCCAGATAAACGGCTAGCGGAGAACCAAGACCGCCTGCCCCGACAAGCAATACGCGCGCCGCCTTCAGCTTCTGCTGGCCCGCTCCGCCGACCTCGCGCAGCACGAGGTGGCGCTTGTAGCGCTCGATTTCTTCAGCGGTCAGAGACATGCAAACGAACCCTTGGAAAACCGACCGGGAAATTTCGGCAACTGTGAGGCCTGCTCATAATTGAGGCAAGGGGGGTGCACAAGATACCCCTAACTCAGGCCAGAACCAAGAATCACATTCTACCGTACAGAGCCAAATGAAATCAGTGGCTTGCTGGACGCCGTCCGGCCTCTGGACTATATCTGTTCTGTGAGCCAAGCGGCGCTCTTCAAATGGCCGCCACGATAATTACCATCAGGATGGAAACAAGATGAAACGTATCATTGCTTCGGCAGTTGCCGGAGCCCTCGTTCTAGCAGCCGGCGCACAAGGCGCCTCCGCCGAACCCCGCGACTACATCCTCGCAACCGCCAGCACCGGCGGCACCTATTACCCCGTCGGCGTTGCCATTGCCACGCTGTCCAAAGTCAAGCTGCAGCCGAAAAAGAAAATCGGCATGTCGGCGATCAACTCGGCAGGCTCGGGCGAAAACGTCAAACTGCTTCGCGAGAACGAAGCCCAGTTCGCCATCATGCAGGGCCTTTATGGCTACTACGCCTGGGCTGGCAAAGGCCCCGTTGCCAAAGACGGTCCGCAAACGAAACTGCGCGCTGTTTCGATGCTCTGGCAGAACGTTGAGCAATTCGTCGTGAAGGCCGATCTGGCAAAAACCGGCACCATCTCCGACATGGCTGGCCTCAAGGGTATGTCGGCTGCGATGGGCAAGAAGAACTCCGGCACCATCGGCTCCAACAAGGTGCTGATGTCCAACATGGGCATCGACATCGAAAAGGATTACAGCCTCGTCCACGTCGGCTATGGCCCCAGTGCGGATGCCTTGCAGAACGGCCAGGTCGCCGGAATGTCGATCCCCGCAGGCGCTCCCACCGGTGCAGTCACCAAGGCTTTTGCCGCCATGGGCGATAAAATCAAAATGCTAAACTTCACGCCTGAACAGGCCAAGAAGGCCGACGGTGGACTTGGTCTTTGGACGCCTTACACAATCGCCGCTGGCACATACCCGGGCCAGAAAGAAGACGTAAACACCATTGCCCAGCCAAACTTCCTGGCAGTAGGTGCTGACGTTCCTGAGGAAGACGTCTACCAGATCACCAAGACGATGTATGAGAATCTGGGGTTCCTCAACGCAATCCATTCAGCCACCAAGGCCATGGCGTTGGAAAAGGCGATCGCCGGTCTTCCCGTTCCCCTTCACCCCGGTGCCAAACGCTACTTTGAAGAAGCCGGACTGAAGATCCCGGAAAAACTCATCGCCAAATAAGCGGCCAGATGAATTGCCGGGTTCCGGCTTGTTAGAGCAGGGATACCGGTAGAGGATTTGAGGCGGCGCGGGCACAATGCCTTGCGCCGCTTTCTCGATTTTGGTGCGGACTTGGTGTGGACAAGTCGGTGTGGACAAAGGGATAGGCAGCAACGATGGCTGGTGAGACTGACACCACGCCGGCATCATCTCATGCGGCATCATCCCCAAACATCGATGGCGGCTGGACCGGAAGGATTATTCTGGTTTTCGGTGTCGCGCTGGCTCTGGTCCACATCTACTTCAACATTTTGGTCGGCCAGACCGTCGTCCCACTGCCCGACTTCATCAATACCTTCATCAGCTCCGGCCTGGGTCGCAATGCGATACACTTTGCCGGCTTCGCGTTCTTGTGCGCTCTGATCTATCCCGCATTCGACTCCGACTTCGCCCGTTCTCGCGCCTTCAAGACATTCGACGTTATCTTTGGTCTGCTGGTTGCAAGCTCCGCGCTCTATCTGATTTCGGCGGAGGATGCGATCTACGCTCGCGGCGTCCGATTGAACACGCTGGAATGGATCTGCGGCGGCATCCTTATTCTCGGGGCTCTCGAATTCACCCGCCGCACCACCGGCATGATCATCCCGGTTTTGATTCTTCTGGCGCTGACCTACGTGGGATGGTGGGGCCAGCATATCTCCGGCGTCTTCCGCTTTGCCGGCCTCAGCCCTGAAACCATCATGTTCCGATCGATCTACGGCGACGACGGAATCTTCGGGACCATCGCCACCATCTCCTCGTCATTCGTTTTCATGTTCATTCTGTTTGGCGCATTCCTGCTGCGCTCAGGCGGCGGCGATTTCGTCATCGATCTGGCGCGCGCGGTTGCCGGGCGGTTGACGGGCGGCCCCGGCCTCGTTGCGGTCTTCGCCAGCGGATTGACGGGAACGATTTCCGGCTCGGCCGTCGCCAATACAGCTTCCACCGGCGTCATCACGATTCCCCTAATGAAGCGCGCCGGTTTCCCGCCAAAGTTTGCGGCAGCCATTGAGGCCTCCGCATCGACCGGCGGACAGTTGATGCCGCCGATCATGGGCGCTGGCGCCTTTGTCATGGCCAGCTATACGCAAATTCCCTACACCACTATTGTCGCCGTCAGCTTCCTGCCGGCGGTCCTCTATTTTGCTTCGATCGGCTTTTACGTCCGCATCGAAGCCAAGCGCCAGGGTGTCAAGCCGCTTGAGGAAAAAGCTCCCGGCTTCGTCGACCTGATGCTCGGCGGAGGCCTTCCCTTCCTCATTCCCATCGCGGCGTTGATCGCCCTTCTCATCTTTGGCTACACGCCCACCTATGCCGCCGGTATCGCAATCCTTTCGGTGATCGCAGCCTCGTGGCTGACCCGCAATCCGATGGGTCCGACCGCGATTATCGAAGCCCTGGCGCTGGGCGCGCGCAACATGGTGATGACGGGCGTGCTGTTGTGTTCAATAGGTTTGGTCGTCAACGTTATTGCGATGTCGGGCGTCGGCAATACGTTCTCGCTGATGATCACCCAGTGGGCCGGCGATAGCCTGCTGATCGCCATCGTGCTGATCGCACTGGCGTCCCTCATATTGGGTATGGGCCTGCCCGTAACAGCCGCCTATATCGTTTTGGGCACGCTGTCGGCTCCCGCATTGTTCGACCTCATCGCCAACCAGCAATTGGCCGCTGCAATTGCTGCTGGCACCGTCGGTGTCGAAGCCAAGACCATGCTGATGCTGGTCTCGCCCGATGCTGCAGCCAAGCTCGGCACACCAATGGCGCTCGATGCGGCCAAGGCGATTGTCGCCAGCATTCCCAATGAGCTGATCGGTCCGATCCGCGAAGGCGTCATCGACAAATCGGCACTCACCTTTGCGCTGCTGTCGGCCCACCTGATCATCTTCTGGTTGAGCCAGGATTCAAACGTTACGCCACCCGTTTGCCTGACAGCATTCACAGCCGCCGCGATCGCCAAGACCCCGGCCATGGCGACCGGCCTGATGTCGTGGAAGATCGCCAAGGCGCTCTATATCGTGCCGCTGCTGTTTGCCTATACGCCGCTGATCGGCGGCACCTTGCCCGAGGTCCTGACCGTCTTCGCGTTCGCGCTCGTCGGGTTGTACGCATTCTCCGGCGTCATGTTGGGCCATCTTGAAAACCCGCTTGGTTTGCCAATGCGCATCGCACTTCTTGTCTCAGGAGCCTTGTTGCTATTGCCGCTCGGCATTTTTGTGCAGCTTGCAGGATTGGCGCTATTCGCAGCGATAATGTTCTTCAACATGCGCAGCCAGAGTGTGCCCGCTGCGGCTTGAGTGGCCGACTTGACCGCCTTCTTGTTTCCAGCGTAATCGGATATTATAACATCCTAAGCATCGATCGAATTGGTCCGGTGTTTACAGTTGGTGCGGTTCAACGGGTTGAAAGACAAGTGATGATGCCCCGTTTGAACTGTGCTTTTTGCAGGGCGATTTGTTGATTTGCCACAAATGCCCGTTACGAATGCGCTCGATTTGCCTCGTCTGAAAGGAATTCTACGAATGCGTCTGATCAACTTGTGTGCGCTGGGAGCTGCAAGCACTCTTCTCATCAATCCGGCCTTCGCCGAACAGCGCCGCGAACTGGGTGCCCATGTCCATGGCCACAGCGTCCTCAACATGGCTGTCGATGGAAACAAGATCGGCTTTGACCTCAGGGCCCCGGGCGCAGACATCGTCGGCTTTGAGCACGAAGCCAAGTCGGAGGCAGACAAAAAGGCCCTTAACGAAGCCAAGCTTTTGCTGCGGTCTCCACTCGAACTTTTCTCATTGACCAAGGCGGCAGGTTGCAAGTTGAGTTCCTCATTTGCGCACTACACCAAAGATCCCGATCACGCCGAGCATCACAAGAAGCACCACGGCCCCGGTCATGACAAAAATCACGGAGATCACGGCCACTCCAAACACAAAGGCCACGATCACGACAAGCACGACGGCCACGCCAAACACGAAGGCCACGATCACGACAAGCACCACGGCGGTGAGCACTCCGGCCACCAGGGAGACCATGCCGAGTTCCACGCCGGCTATGAGTTCACCTGCGCCGCGCCAAAAAAACTGACGCAGATCACGTTCAGCTTCTTCAAGGAATTCAAGAACGCCCGCGAACTGGAAGTGACTGTCGCCACCGCCAAGGGTCAATCGAAATTCGAGGTGACGGCAGCCAAGCCGACAATCGATCTGGGGACCTTGATGCAGTGATCGCATCGCGGGCTTGAAGGGGGTGGCCGATCGAACTGAATGTTGAAAAACACGCAGCCAAAAATGGCGCTACCGGCACCAGCGGATCTGCTGCCGCAGACCGTGTCGTTGCCATGCGCGACGTCGTGTTCACGTGGCCCGGCCGCCCCCGCTTCACGATGAGCATTGACGAATTCACCGTTGAACGCGGTGAGCGCCTGCTCTTGATCGGCCCGTCAGGAGGTGGAAAGTCGACGCTTCTAAGCCTGCTTGCTGGAATCGTAACACCCGATGACGGTTCGGTTGAAATCCTCGGGACCAACCTTTCGCAATTGTCCCCGGCCGCTCGCGATCAATTCCGCGCAGAACACTTCGGCATCATTTTCCAGATGTTCAACCTGCTACCCTACGGCACCGTCATCGACAATGTGCTGCTGCCCCTCAGCTTCTCAAAATCGCGGCGCGATAATGTAGAACGCAACTCGTCTGCCGCCGGCCAGGCCGCCCGCCTCCTGGCAAGCCTGGGCCTACAGCCAGAGCAGATCGCAAAGCACCGCGCCTCAAGTCTGAGTGTTGGCCAGCAGCAACGCGTTGCCGCCGCTCGCGCCCTCATCGGCGGTCCCGAATTGATCGTTGCCGACGAGCCCACATCATCGCTCGACCGGATCAGTCAGCAGGAATTCCTGGAGCTGTTGTTTAATGATGCCGGCAAGGCGGGCTCCACCTTGATCATGGTCAGCCACGACGAAACCTTGGCTTCCGACTTCACTCGTGTCGTGCACCTTGATGACATCGCCAAAACGGAGCGCGAGCAATCATGATCGTTATCCGCCTGGCATTGCAGTCGCTTTCCGCGCGCTGGTTGACGGCCTTGCTGTCGGTGCTCGCAATCGCCTTTTCGGTGATGTTGCTATTGGGTGTTGAAAAGGTCCGCACCGGTGCCCGCCAGAGTTTTGCCGATACAATCTCCGGCACCGACCTGATCGTTGGCGCGCGCACCGGAAGCGTCCAGCTCCTGCTCTATTCCGTTTTCCGCATCGGCAACGCGACCAACAACATCACCTGGAAAAGCTACACCGATATCGCCAGCCATCCAGATGTAGCCTGGACTGTTCCCATGTCGCTAGGCGACAGTCACAAGGGCTTTCGCGTGCTGGGCACCACGCCGGACTATTTCGAGCACTACCGCTATCGAAGCGGCAACAAGCTGACCTTGAGTGAAGGCAAGGTCTTCTCGGACTTATTCGATGCCGTCATCGGAGCCGATGTCGCAGCATCCCTTGGCTATAGCGTTGGCGACAAAATCGTAATCGGCCACGGCTTGGGTTCGGTCTCCTTCCTGGAGCACGACGACAAACCGTTTCGCGTTTCAGGCATCCTCAGGAAAACCGGCACGCCGGTCGACCGCACAGTCCATGTCGGCTTGAAAGCGATTGAAGCGATCCACATCGATTGGCAACAGGGAACACCGGTTCCCGGCCAAAGCATTTCAGCCGAAGACGTTCGCAAGCTCGACCTCAAACCGCAGGCCATCACCGCCGCCCTCATCGGCCTCAAATCGCGGCTCGCCGTCTTCCGCGTTCAACGCGCCATCAATGAATATCCCCAGGAGCCTTTGTCTGCCGTTTTGCCAGGAGCAGCCTTGCAGGAGCTCTGGGGCCTTGTCGGCGTTGCTGAAACCGCCCTTGGCGCAGTCTCGGCAATGGTCGTTGCAACAGCCCTTCTGGGCATGATTACCATGATCCTGACGACCCTGAACGAGCGCCGCCGCGAAATGGCGATCCTGCGCTCGGTTGGCGCCCGCCCGGTGACCGTGTTGGGCCTCCTTGCAACCGAAGCCGGTGTGCTGACCCTTGCCGGCGTGCTCTTGGGGACAATTCTGCTCTATCTCGTACTCGCCATCGCCCGCCCGCTGATCGACCAGTATTACGGGCTCAACATCGCCCTTTCCGCTCCAACGGCATGGGAGTTCACGACGTTGGCTGCCATCGTCCTGGCGGGCATTGTCGCAGGCCTCGGCCCTGCAATACTGGCCTACCGGCGCTCCCTTGCCGACGGAATGACGGTCCGGGTTTAGGCATCTTGATTAGCCTTCAAACGGAAACTTGAACGCCGCGCGCTTTGCCTCGCCGCAATTTGCAGACTAAATACACCGCGTCGCCCAAACTGTTTGAACAGAACCACCGAAGGTCTCCAACCTATGAGCCGCCCCCGCGTTGCCGTCATCGCAAGTGCCATGTTGATTGCCACCGCACTTGCTGCAAGCCTGTCGGCACAGGCGGGAACAGCGCGCGAACTGAAATGGGCCGACCTCGTGCCCAAGACGGAAGCAACGGCCAAACGGCAGCTCAAGACGTTCTTTGCCCCGCGCGGCAAGGACCCTTCGACCAGCGCCTCTCCCTACCTTGAAAGCTATGACCTGACGACGCGGCCCGAGGATCGCGCCGGCGCACCTCCTCCGCGCATGCCTGAAGCCAAATGGATGTCGCGCCGGGCTCATTCCAACACCACCAAGGCCCCCGAACTGAAGACCGATCTCGACGGCGAGACGGTTAAGATCGGCGGTTATGTCGTCCCGTTGGACTTCAAGGCAACCAAGGTCACCGAGTTTCTATTGGTCCCGTTTGTCGGGGCCTGCATTCACGTGCCACCACCACCTGCAAACCAGATCATCTACGTCAAGGCCGACAACGGCTTCACCGTCAAAGGCGAGTTCGATCCCGTCTACGTCACCGGCAAGTTGTCGGCGAAGATCACCGCTACCGGCTTGGCGGAAACAGGCTACACCATCAAGGCCGACGCCGTTGAGATGCGCGCCAAGTGAGAGCCCTCACCGGCTAACGATATGGGCGCGGGGCAGTTGGCGGGCAAATTCAACAGTGCTATCGACAAGCATGCCTAAACGCTCGTACCTACTGCTGGTTTTCATTCTTTTGGCCGGTTTGGCCACAGCCGCCTATGCGGCCCTGACTGTGCCCGGTTTTGGTTGGCGCGCAAGGGCGGCGTTGGCCGAAGCCTACTACGCCCTCCCCTACGCCAGCGAATACCGTTTCGACGGTGTAGACCTGCCCATTTCCGACCTCAGCCCGAAAGTCATCCACAAAGGCGTGCCGGCCGCCGATGAGAAACGCGGCGGCATCCTGGCGGCCGACCTTGATGGCGACGGCAAAGTCGAATTGATCTTGACGGCGCCCGGATTGATTTCCGCCAGATCCGCCGATGGTCGCGAACTTTGGCGCAGCGCCCTTGATATCCACCTGACCGATAAGGCGGAAAGCCAAGGCTTGCCCGGTCTGCATGCGCCCGGTGTCGCTCTTGTGGGCCACAAGGCTGATACAGCAGCACGGTTACTGTTTCTGGACACCGATGGCCGCCTCAATATCCTGCATGCCATGACAGGTGCGCTTCTCCATACCATCGACCTGCCGCCCCCACCGCCCGAAGCCAACCATTGGCAGCACCTGGTTACCGCCAATCTCCAGTCGCCAGAAAGCAACGACCTCCTGCTTCAGGCAACCGATCAGGGCCGCCATCGCCGTGGCCGGTTTGTTGCGGCATTCGCCCTCGATCAACTCGTCGACCAGCAAAAAGCCACCTGGCCGCTGTGGACTACGGACGAATTCCAGGCGCTCGCCCATTCCGGTTTACGCGTTGCCGATCTCAACGGCGATGGTCGCCACGAGATCCTTGGAGGCTCCCTGCTCAGCCCGGACGGCAACGTGCTGCTCAAATTGGAACTCCCGCGCAAAGCCCACTTCGATGCGCTCGCCGTTGCCGACATTCGCCCCGACCTGCCCGGTCTTGAAGTCGTGGTGCTGGAAGAAAAAGGCCAGAACCGGATTTTTCTCTACGGTCACCAAGGCCTCCTCTGGGAAACGCATTTCAAGCATCAGGAACCGCAGAACATGGCCCTGGGAGACTTCGATCCCAGCCGGCCCGGATTGGAGATCTGGTGCCGCAGCCGCTATAAGCGACACCAGAAACCCTGGGTGCTGGATGCGCTGGGAAATAGGATCGCCCACTATCAAATGAGGGACCGCGCGCCAAAGGGCTGGACGGTTAAAGGCATTGAGGAGATTTCAACGCTCCACTGGTCCAGTTCCGCCCCGCCGCGCGCTGTCGCAAAGGAACGCCACCGCTCCGGCGACGTTGCCGTGTTCGAACCGGTCACAGGGCAATTTCAAATTCGCCTCAAAGAGCACGCTAACCGTCTCTACGTTGCCGACGTACTGGGTGATTGGCGCGAAGAAATCATCGTCTGGAGCGCCACCCGCATCAACGTCTATTCAAACCCCGCACCAAATACCCAGCCAGACCGCCCCCGCCTGTGGGCCGATGATCATTACCGCCGCTCTAAAACCACCTGGAATTATTACAATCCTTGATGCGTGGCCGCACTGAGCGCAGATCTCCCAGCCCGCGCTGATCTTCACAACAGCCACATCGCCGCCAACCCTAAAAACGCGAAGAACCCGACGACGTCGGTAATGGTGGTGACGAACACGCCCGATGAGGGCGCCGGGTCCATCTTCAACCAGTCGAGCGCAATCGGGATCAAAATGCCCGCAACCGCGGCCACAAGCATGTTGACGACCATCGCAATTGCGATAACGACTGCCAGTTGTCCCGATCCGAACCACACGTAGGCAACGACCGCACTGATCACCGAAAGGATCAACCCGTTGGTAAGGCCGACAACGGCTTCACGCGTGATCACCCTTGGCGCGTTGACGGTCGACAACTTGTTCATCGCCAGAGCGCGGACGGTAACGGTCATGGTCTGCGTCGCCGCGTTGCCGCCCATCGAAGCGACAATCGGCATCAACACGGCCAGCGCCACCATCTGCTCAATCGTTGCATCGAACAACTGAATGACCATCGAGGCGAGAATGGCCGTGCCCATGTTTACGACCAACCACGGTACCCGTGATCGCACCGTCCAATAGATGCTGTCGGCCAGCGTTTCATCACCCACGCCCGCCAGCGCCAGCATGTCCTCTTCGGCCTCTTCCTGGATCACGTCGACTACGTCATCCACCGTCACCACGCCGACGAGGCGTTCGTTTTCGTCGATGACGGGCGCCGACATGAGGTCGTACTTGCGGAATTCTCTCGCGACTTCCTCCTGGTCGACGGTGGCTTTGATCAGGTGCAAATCGGGGTGCATGATATCGCTGACCAACACATCGCGCTTGGTGCGCAACAGCCTGGAGAGCTGTATCGCCCCCACGACCTTGAAGGCCGGGTCAACGACGAAGATTTCAGAGAATGCTTCCGGCAACTCGTCGGTTTCGCGCATGTAGTCGATTACCCGGCCGACATCCCAGAACGGTGCCACCGCAACGTAGTCCGACTGCATCAGCCGGCCTGCAGTGTCTTCTCCATATTCGAAGTTGCGCTCTAACGCTGCGCGGTCCTCATAGGGGATCTGTTCGAAGATCTCCTGGCGCTCGCTCTCTTCCAGGTTTTCCAGAAGGTAGGCGGCATCATCCGAATCAAGCTCGGTGACGGCCTTCGCCAGCAGTTCGTTGGGAAGTTCGTCGGAAAGCTCGTCGCGGACCGTTTCGTCAATTTCGGAGAAGACCTCATAATCGAAGTCCTCGCCAAGGGTCTCGATCAGCTTGACCCGCTCATCCTGGTCGAGAAGCTCAATCGCCTCGGCCAGGTCGGCCGCTGCAACATCACCGGTAAGTTCGCGGATATCCAGTTCGCTCTCGGCCTCGACCGCGTTCGAAAGTGCCCGCGCAAGGTCTCCTGCCGGGTCGTTGCGCTCTTTGTCAGATAGGACCGCCTCGTCGCTGCGCTGGTTCATATACAGTCCTTATTCGCCGAACCGGTTCGGGTTAGCAGCTTCTGCCAGCCGCCCCCCGATGGAATGACGTTTGTCAATGGAAACAGGGCTTAGGTACCACAGTATTGAGGCTACAGAGCATCATAGGCACAACAATTCGGCTGCTTGGCCGCCGAAAAGCTGTGTTTCATTTAGAGATATTTCGTAATCTGCCGTTTAGAGAAGTTATTCGACGCGGCGCAGGGCGCCGATACGTCCCAGGAACGCGACGGGGAAAGACTATATGAAATGGGCAACTTGGGGTTCTGGCAGCGCGAAGCTCCTTGCGGTGCTTTCGACAGCGGCAATGATGTTTGCAGCGCCGCCTGTTGCCGCCAAGAATGACGTCGGCTGTTCTGAGCGCTCCGGCGTGCTGGGCGTTTCTCGCGTCCTGGAAGTCGATACGACGACCGGCCCTCGCTTTGGCAACATGCAATATAAGGATATCGACTTCCTCAAGCCCGGCGAAGTCGTCCTGACCTTTGATGACGGCCCGCTCCGCCCGAAGACCACGTCTGTTCTCAACGCTCTGGAAGCCCACTGCACCAAGGCGACGTTCTTCATGGTCGGCCGCATGGCGTTGGTCGACCCTAGCATGGTCAAGGAAATCGACCGCCGCGGCCACACCGTCGCGACCCATAGCTGGTCCCACAAAATGCAGGGCCGGCTCAGCAAGAAGAGAGCTGAAAAGGAATTCGAACTGGGTGTGAGCGCCGTATCTCTCGCGTTGGGCAAACCGGTCGCTCCCTTTTTTCGCTTTCCCTATCTGTCGGACCCGCGCACCATGCAGGCCCACCTCAAGCAACGCGCCCACGGCAATTTCTCGATCGACATCGATTCTCTGGATTTCCGCACCCGCTCAGGCACGACAATGGTTAACCGGGTGCTCAGAGGCCTGAAGTCCCAGGGCAAGGGCATCTTGTTGTTTCACGATATCCAACGCTCGACGGCATCCGGCGTAAGGAAGCTGCTCGATGAGCTTGCACGCCGAGGATATAAGGTGGTGCATCTGGTGCCCAAGCACCCGGCCACCACCCTGAAAAAATACGATGACATGGCCCTCAAGGAAGCGGCCCGGCGCAAGAAGGTCGCGTCCAGCCGTCCGCTGGCCTCCCGTTCGATTGTCTGGCCGGTTTCCAACGCCGACTACTACCCCGCAGCCCAGCCGCTCAAGATCTACCCCCGGGGGCTTTTCCGCGGCCCGTTGCCTGAAAGGTCCGGTCTGGTGCGCTCCAAGGCGGAGGAGAGCCTGCGCGGTTCCCACCACAACGTCGTGCCCGACGCAGCAAAGCCTGAGAAGCCGGAAGCCCCCGCACTGAAGCCCTCAAAGAAGACGGCCCGCGCGAGCAAGAAGAAGCGGGTGAGCACCCAGAAGGCTGTCAAAGGTCCCCCGGCCCCAGCCCAACAGCCAGATGCATTGAAGGGCCCATACGAGGCCGACTGGGTCAACGAGGCCTTCAAGAATTAGGGCATCGCAGCCGCAGACCGTTCAACCGGCGGTTACACGCGATCAAACTCTTTGCAAAATGGTCGCGAAAAGCTGTGCGCGCGGTCGCCCACAGTGTTTTCGCCGCAGGCGCTACTCCACGAAGTCCTGTGACCCTATATATAGAACTGGAATTCGCCGGAGTTTGTCCTCAAAAGCAGCATCAGGCGGCCCTGAGCTGGCCCCTTGCCGGCCTTATGTCTCTTAGAGTTTGCAAGTGGCGGTCGACCGGTTGCGTGTGCTTGCGCACGGGCAGCCAATTCAAGACGGAAGGCATTGGGCAGCACTTGACCGCAGTGGCCTGAACCTCAGGGACGACGAATGCGCATCGGGTTGATCGCATCACTGTTTGGCTTGGCGCTGTGGGCGACCCCCCTGGCGGCAGCCCCCACGTGCGCCAATCCGGGCTCCGCAATCGGTGTTGAGCGCGTGGTCGAGGTTGACGCAAAATCGGGCCCACTGTTCGGCGTTCTGACCAAGCAACAGCGCGAGCCGACGTTCCTTCGCGATAAGGAGGTCGTGCTCACCTTCGACGACGGCCCCAGCCCCTGGGTTACCACGTCGATCCTCGATACCCTCGAACGTCATTGCACCAAGGCGACGTTCTTTGCCGTCGGCAAGATGGCCGTTTCCTATCCCGATGTGGCGCGCGATATCATAGCGCGCGGCCATACTCTGGGCGGCCACACGTGGTCGCATCCCCGTCAGTTGCCCAAGATGAAGCCGGCCAAGGCTCATGATCAAATCGAGCGCGGTTTTGCTGCACTGGAGGCGGCGACCGCTGGTGGCATTGCGCCGTTCTTCCGGTTCACAGGCCTGAACGATTCCGCTCCACTGCTTGACTATCTGCAAAAACGCGGCATTGCCACCTTCACCGTTGATGTCGTCTCTGACGATAGTTTCATCGCCAGCCCCGATGAGCTGACCCGCCTGACATTGCAGCGGGTTCGCCAACGCTCCGGCGGCATCATGTTATTCCACGATATCAAACCCGCGACCGCCAAGGCCCTGCCTGCCATCCTTAAAGGCCTCAAGGCCGAGGGCTTCAAAGTCGTTCACATGCGGGCGACAAAGCCGGTACAGGCCGATGCTGAAATGACGGCCCGCTATCTGGAAATCGTGCAAAAGAAGCTCGCCAAGAGCCACAAAGTACCGCGACTTATGCCGTTTTACGGAGCCATTTCCGAGTTGCGCGAAACAGAAGCCGCAGCCCTGGCTGGTGAGAACGGGCTGACCGTTTCGCGGATCGCACCAGCCCCGCGCGACCGCGGCGCCAAACGCTCGGTCACCGTCAGAAGCGTCAAGCCCAACCGTGTCACGCAGCCCCCGGCAAAGGCCAACCGACCGGCAAAATCTTCTTCGAAACCGAAAAGCCGGAAGTCTGGTGGAGACGAACCATTGCCCTGGAAAATCGATCCCGGACGCAACAAGCCGGCGGCCGCCAGGCGGGCCAACGATACCAACAATGGTGGCCAGTCGAGCAGTTGGCAGTATCACGGGCCACGCGCCGGGCGCACCAACTCGCCCCTCGTCAGATGACAGATGCAAGGGGTGGCGCCGGTCCCCAACGCCAAATCGAAGTTTGGTTTTTCAACCTCGATCGGCCGACAGCGGACCTGGAAGCACTGCGCAGCACGTTGGCCCCCGATGAGATTGCCCGTGCATCAAGACTTAAAAGCCCGAAACTAGGAGCGCGCTTTGTTGCCGCTCGCGGCCTTCTTCGTCGCATTCTGGGAAGCCAGATAGGCTGTCCGCCCGCCCGGCTGGTGTTTCAAGTTTCGCCCACGGGCAAACCGTCGTTGCGGCATGATGATTTGCCGGTGCCACACTTCAACATCAGCCATTCAGGCAATTTGGGTGCTGTTGCTATCAGCCGGGACGCCAGGGTCGGTATCGATATAGAACAACTGCGCGAGGTCACCGAGGGGGTGGCGGAACGCTTCTTTTCTGCCGATGAAATCGCAAAGCTGGATCAGCTCCACGGCGAACAACGCCAACAAGCATTCTTTCGCTGCTGGACCCGGAAAGAAGCATTTCTAAAAGCAACAGGTGAGGGGATCGCGCGCGGGCTTGATAGTTTTTCGGTGTCCCTTGGAGCAACGGAGAAACCGTGCATCCTGTCGATTGACGGAGATGAGACGGTCGCGCGCGACTGGCAACTTTTTGACCTGTCGCCAGCCCGGGATTATGCCGGAGCGTTGGTGGTTGGTTTGCCAGTGGCCGCACCAGTCGAACTGAAGTTGCATCAGGTAAACGAGTCCGATTGAGGACAAGCGGACTTCCGCAGAAGTCGCCTAAGCTGCTGTTTGCAGACCCAACGCACCCGCCAGCAATCCTCAACGACGGACCGGCGCAACGCGTGGCGTCTTACAAAAAACGCCCACTGCAGGGTGCAATAAATTGCGCCATTCCTCGGGCTCGGCATCAGCTTGCCGTATCTTGTCACCGCTTCAACACGCGCTTGCGCAGTGTTGAGCCAAGAAAGAACACTCCAACACCGGTTTGCATCTGACACAAGCCTGCGCAGTGTCAAGGGACCGAGTGTTGAGCCAAGAAAGAGCCTTACCGTCCCAGGCTGGCAGCGCGGCGGCGAACTTCTGATTTCGAAACGTAACCGGCTTTAACCAGAGCCTTGACGCAGGTCCGCGACAACTTGGAGCCGTTGCGGCGCATGCAGCGCTTAACGCCTGAAGAACCAGGGGCATGTGAGGAGCAGTAGGAAAGGTAGTCGCCCATGCAGGCGTACTTGACGGATGAAGAAACGGCGGAAGCCTGAGTGG
>JAHZKP010000121.1 GCA_022600345.1 Alphaproteobacteria bacterium
ATCTAGCAGGCTGTTGAAAAACTCATGTGGCTCGCGACACCTGTCACTTTTTCGCATTCGGCCAGAAGCGGCGCGCAGCGCGATGTGGGTCCATCGGGCCAGTGCCGCGACGCCGCCGAGGCGAAAAAGTGCGGTGTCCCAAGGGGATGCGGCGAAATTGACTGCCGGACTGCGTTGCGCCGGTTTGCCGTGGGTCCACCACGCCTGCACCGGACGCGTCTTGCCGGCAGCCAATTTCGTCTCGCATCGCGACCTCACTGAGTTCTTCAACAGCCTGCTAGGGTGAGGGGCAGACAGGCACGAAAGTGGGTGAGGGGCAGAGAAAAAACAAAGGCGTGATAAGCAGCACTCCCTCCGATCCGATCTCACTACCCACTACCCACTACTCACTACTCACTACTCACTACCCACGACTCACTACCCACTCTTATCCCCCAAGCTTCTCCACGCCCCCCATATACGAGCGCAACGCCTTGGGGATCACAACCGATCCGTCAGCCTGCTGGTAATTCTCCAGGATCGCAACCAGTGTGCGGCCCACAGCCAGCCCTGAGCCATTCAGCGTATGGACGTAACGGATATCCTTTTCCCCAGCCCGGTAGCGCGCATTCATCCGCCGCGCCTGGAAGTCGCCGCACACCGAGCACGACGAAATCTCACGGTAGGCATCCTGGCCGGGCAGCCACGCCTCGATATCGTAGGTCTTGCGCGAGGCAAAACCCATGTCGCCAGTGCACAACAGCATGGTCCGATATGGAATTTCGAGGCGCTGCAACACCATCTCGGCCGACGCCGTCATCCGCTCATGTTCTTCCAACGCCTGCTCTTCCGTGGTGATTGAAACAAGCTCCACCTTCGAGAACTGATGCTGACGGATCATGCCGCGCGTATCGCGACCCGCCGATCCCGCCTCCGAGCGGAAACACGGCGTCCAGGCGGTGCACCGCATCGGCAATTGATCGGCAGCCATAATGTCTTCACGCGCCATGTTGGTCAGCGAGACTTCCGCCGTCGGGATCAACCAGAAACCGTTTGTTGTTTGAAACAGATCCTCGGAAAACTTCGGCAGGTTGCCGGTGCCATAGGCCGCCTCATCGCGAACCAGAAACGGCGGCAGGTACTCGGTGTATCCGTTCTCACCGGTATGCAGATCCAGCATGAAGCACGCAATGGCCCGTTCCAGCCGCGACAACGCCCCCTTCAGAATAACAAACCGGGCACCCGAAATCTTGGCCGCCCCTTCGAAGTCCATCAGGCCCAGCCCCTCGCCGATCTCAAAGTGCTGCTTGGGCTCGAAGTCGAAATTGGGAACCTCGCCCCACTTGCGAACTTCGACGTTGTCGTTTTCGTCCGCACCTTCCGGCACATCCTCCAGCGGCAGGTTGGGTATTCCCGACAACACCGCGTTGAGTTCGCCCGTCACCTTGCGCTGTTCTTCCTCGCTGGATTGCAGGCTGTCTTTCAGCGTCGCCACTTCCGCCTTCAGCTTGTCGGCAAGTGCGGTATCCTTGGCGCCCATCGCCTTGCCGATTTCCTTTGAAGCGGCATTGCGTCGGCTCTGCATCTCCTGCGACTTGGTGATAAGCGCGCGCCGCTTTTCGTCGGTGGCAATCAGATCGCCCGCCATCGGCTCAAGGCCGCGGCGCTTCAAACCGGCATCGAAAACGTCAGGATTTTCACGGATCCATTTTATGTCGAACACTGGGGTGGCCTCTTGCTCATAAGCGTTGCGAATTTGCTTTGAGCTATAAGCCTCGAAGGCCCGCCGGTCCAGACTGGGCATCGGTTTCGATAGACAGTCCTTTTGAGTATCGCGGGGCCGAACTACTCCGACCCCGCCTCATCAGCCTTGGCGTCCGCCTTCTTCTTCTCGACCCACTTCACCGTCCAGATCGAAGCCTCATAAAGAAGACACGTCGGTAGCCCCATGATGATCATCGAGATCGCATCGGGCGGCGTCAGCACGGCGGCAACGGCAAAGATCCCGACGATCGCGTAGCGCCGCCCGGCAATCAGCGTTCCTGAATCGATGATGCCCGCCCGCGCCATCAGCGTCAGCACCACCGGCAACTGGAAGATTATCCCAAATCCCATGATCAGCGTCATGATCAAGGACAGGTATTCGCTCACCTTCGGCAGCAGCTCGATGGTCGCATTGGAGCCATCGCTGATCTGCTCGAAACCGACCGAAAAGCGCACCAATAGCGGCATCGCGATGAAATACACGATCGCCGAGCCCAGTAAGAATAAAAGCGGCGTCGCAATCAGATACGGACGGAAGGCGGCTCGCTCATCGCGGTAAAGTCCTGGTGCCACGAACTTGTAGATCTGCACGGCGACTACCGGAAACGACAAGAACGCAGCCCCAAACATGCCCACCTTGAGGTCGACGAAGAATTTTTCCAGGAGGTGCGTGTAGATCGTCTTGGCCTGATCGGGGCCAACAAAGCTGACGAACGGCCACAACAAGATGTTGTAGATGTGTTTTGAAACCGCAAAGCACACGATAAACATCGCGAAGAACGCAACCGCCGAGTAGATCAGCCGTTGCCGCAATTCGATCAGATGCTCAAGGATCGGCGCCTTGGAATCTTCAATCTCATTGCCGTCCGCGCCAGCACCGTCAACCGTGTCAGCCATAACTATGACGCCTCGCTCTTTTCAGCGTTCGCCGCCGCATGTCCATGGCTGGCTTCCTGCGCCTTTGCTCTCTCGTTGGCTGCAACCTTTTCCTCATATTCGCGCAACCATTCGAGATCTTTTTCGCTGACTTCCTTTTCGCCAGACGCCTCTTTGGGCTCGTCATCCAAATTCGCAAGCCCCTCAGACCCACCGTTGCTTTCAATGGCGTCCTTGACCGAAGCATCCTTCTTCGCCGACTCCATATCCTGTTCGACATTGCGACTGGCTTCATGCACCGTGCTGGCGACATCCTGCTTGATACCGGCCATATCCTTGCGGATCTGATCGATCTCGGTATCGCGCATAACCTCATCGAACTGCGACCTGAATTCAGATGCCTGCCGACGGATCACGCCGACATAGCGCCCCAGCGTCCGCAATAAAACGGGCAGCTCCTTGGGTCCCACGACGATAAGCGCCAGGAACCCGATGATCAGAAGCTCGCTCCAGCCGATGTCAAACATGATCCAGGAACTGACCCGAAAAAAGAAGCTCGGTTTTTCGACCGGGCGTTAACGCGAAACACTCGCGCCGGCCCCGATCGTCGGGCCGGCTCGGATAGATTCGCACGAATAGGCGGCGCTTCATTCGTCTCTCTTCAACGGGTCGAGCGCCCCCTTCTGCCGGGTCTTTCAACCAGCCTTCGTCGTCTGGGTTTCGGTCTTTTCTGCGACCGTTCCCTGATGATCGATGGTCTTTTTGTCCTCAGCAGGCTTGGCTGGCTCATCGTCGTCCGCCATGCCCTTCTTGAAGCTCTTGATACCCTTGGCGACATCGGCCATGACCGACGAAATACGACCGCTTCCAAACAACAAGACAACGATCACCAGAAGAATAATCCAGTGCGTTACGCTGAACGTTCCCATTAGTTATTAGCTCCTCAGCAGCATTCGCTGCGCCTCATTCGCTGCGCCCTTTGACACATTCAAAATTGTTTATCGCACGAAAGCCCGAAGCGCGGCAAGCGTGGGCTTGCGTCTTGAGATATTGGTTAAACCCTTGAAATCAAGGGCCATCCGTGCCGTTCTCAGGAAAAACCAAAACCCGCTCCGGTAGAATAGTCAGCCCCACTTCCGCCCCCTTCGCCCATTTGGCGTAATGCGGCGTGCGCACCCGCAGGGGTTCATCGAACCCCTGAACACCGATTTCCAACAAATCGATATCGCCCAGGAACCGCACGTGCAACACCCGCCCGGCAAGCCCCTGACCAACCGGATTCACCACGATGTCGCGCTCTCGGATGCACAATACGACCGTATCGCCGTCCTTCGCCCCCGGCGGCGGCGGTAGCTGCCCAACGGGTGTATCGATTAAACCGCCGGACACCTCGTATTTAACTTCGTTGATTTCGGAAAACAGGCGCGCCACAAACAGGTCGGCGGGGTGGTCGTAGAGGTCTTCAGCCTCGCCGAACTGAACGATCCGGCCAGCCCGCATCACCGCAATCCTGTCCCCCAGCCGCATCGCTTCTTCGGGATGGTGCGTCACGATCAGCGACGTCGCGCGCGTCTCGCGCAGCAATGCCAGCGTTTCTTCCTGCATGGAATCGCGCAATTGCACATCAAGCCCGGAGAAAGGCTCGTCCATCAACATCACCGCCGGCCGCGGAACGATTGCCCGCGCCAGCGCCACGCGTTGCTGCTGCCCACCCGAAAGCGTGTGCGGATAGGCGTTGGTAAACGATTCCAGACCGACGCGCGCCATGACCGCGGCCGCCTCCCGCCGGGCCTCCTCGCGCGGCAGTCCCTTCAAGCCGAACGCCACGTTCTCAATCAGCGTCAAATGCGGAAACAACGCGAAATCCTGGAACATCAGCCCAACCGAACGCTGTTCGGGGGGGACAAAACGGTTCGGCCCGGCTACCTCGCGATCATTGATCAGAACCCTCCCCCCAGACGGCTTCTCAATGCCCGAAGCAATCCTTAGCAACGTCGTCTTACCGCATCCAGACGGCCCCAGCAGGCAAACGACTTCGCCCGGCGAAATATCCAGGCTGATATCCTTCAATGCATAGTCGGCCCCATACCGCCGCTCGACCTGATCGAAGGTCACCTGCGCGGCAAACATCACAGCCGCCCGCGCACCGCGCTCCTTGATCGGTTCGCTGGTCTCAGCCTTCAAAAATCGGGAAATCCATTCACGCCAGTCCAACGCGACAGCCCATTATCCTAAGGTCCCACCGATTGGACCGAAATTGACAGCACGCGCCCCACCTCATCGCTAGGCTGACGACCACCGCCCGTTTCATTGATCCGACGAACGCTCTGGCTTATCTGCCTCATCGCCTTGCTGCAAGGCTTCGATCTCCTCGCCCTCAATGTCGTCTTCCAAATCAAGATCACCTTGAACGTCATCTTCGGGATCATCGAGCGGCAATTCATCGGGCATCAAGGCGGCAACATCGCTTGGCTGGGGAACCATGAAGTCGGCAGGCAATTGCGAGGTTAATAGGCCCGATCCGCGCAAATCGCTTAAGCCGGGAAGGTCGCGCACACTGTCCATGCCGAAGTGTTCAAGAAACATCTCCGTCGTCCCATAGGTCACGGGCCGACCCGGTGCCCGCCGGCGGCCCCGCGGCCTGATCCAGGTCGTCTCAAGCAGAATGTCAAGAGTTCCAGCCGACGTGCTGACGCCGCGAATTTCTTCGATTTCCGCCCGAGTCACCGGCTGGTGGTAGGCAATAATCGCCAAGGTCTCCAAGGCCGCTTTCGATAACCGCCGCTCATCGGAGACTTCGCGTTGCAACAGATACGAAAGATCGGGCGCCGTTCGAAACGACCACCGCCCCGCCACCCGGACCAAATTGACCCCCCGCGACTCGTAGCGATCCTTCAGTTCCATCAACAACGGCAACGGATCGTCGCCGGGAGCGAGGAATTCAGCAAGCTTATTTGTCGTCACAGACTGCGAAGTCGAAAACAACAGTGCTTCGAGGATGCGGAGTTTCTCCTCGCGTTCCCGGTGCGCTTCATCCGCCCCCCCAATAGCCAAAACGGCCGGCCGCTCTGGAGAATCCGCCTCATCGCCCGGCCCCGCGATGTCGCCTTCGGCTTTATCCTGACGCGAGGCCGCTGCTTCCGGCGTTCCCTCGGTCTGGGTATCGACCAACCGCAATTTGGGCGGCTGGCCTGGCCGGTGCATGTCATTGTCAGCCGTCATTTCTTGCCCCGCTCCCAATCCGGTCCCTCGCTGCGGCGCATATAGATCGGCGCGAATGGCTCATCCTGGCGCAATTCAACAAGCCCGTCGCGCGCCATTTCCAACGTTGCCCCAAACGAACTGGCTCGCACCGTCCGGGCATCTTCCTCCGGCGGCAAATACTCCGCGATGAAACGGTCGAAATCGCTCCAGCCACCCGGCACCGCACGCCCGATCAACCGTTGCAGATGGACCCGCGCCTCCTTGATCGACCAGACTTTGCGCATTCGGACACGATGCACCACCTTGGCCGTCCTTTGCCGCGAGGACGCATAAGCCTGGAGCAGGTCGACAACCTCAGCCGACCACTTGCGCTCACGAACGACGTTGACCTTTTCGGGCCGACCGCGAACGAACACATCGCGCCCCAGCCTCGGCCGCGTCATCAACTTGGCTGCCGCATCCCGCATCGCCTCCAGCCGCATCAAACGGAAAGCCAACCTTTGCGCCATTTCTTCAGCGCTCGCAACATCCCCGTCTTCGTCCTCTTTGGGGAGCAGAAGTTTCGATTTCAGATACGCCAGCCAGGCCGCCATCACGAGGTATTCAGCAGCCACTTCAAGGCGCAACCGTTGGGCTTCCTCAATGAATTTGAGATACTGCTCGGCCAGAGCCAGAACCGACAAGCTGGCCAGATCGACTTTTTGCGTCCGCGCCAGCGCCAGCAGCAAATCAAGCGGCCCCTCGAATCCCTCGACATCGACCCGGAGCTGATCGTCATCCAACTCGCCGGCCTCAACCCGCTCAGGCTTATCCCAACCCTCATGCTCCGCCGATCCTTCGCCCGGACCAGCCTTCGCATCACCTTTATCATCCGATGTCATAGCGCTGAGATTGCCTCGTTTCGTCACCGGCCGCACCGCGACGCTCAAACCCCTGCCAAAACTTCCCCCAGGACCGCTTCGGCTTCCCCTCGTTCAAACGCATCACAACGCCGCGTCACCTCGATCGCCGCTTCGAACCGCCGCAAGGCCTCACCTTGCAGGCTGGGTACGCCCGCAGCTACCGCGCGCATCTCCGCCAGATCGCCATTGCAGTGCAACGCAACATCGCAGCCCGCCCCGATTGCCGCCTCCGCCCGCGAAAGCATCGGCCCGCTCAAGGCCTTCATCGACAAGTCGTCGCTCATCAACAACCCATCGAAACCAATTTCGCCGCGCACGACATCCTGAATGCCGATCCGCGATGTCGTGATCGGCAGCTCCGGATCAATGGCCGGATAAACGACATGCGCCGTCATTGCTGAAGGCATGTCTGACAATTCGCGAAACGGAGCAAAGTCACTGCGCCGCAATTGCTCAAGATCGGCATTGACCACCGGCAGGTCGAAATGGCTGTCGCACATTGCCCGCCCATGTCCTGGAATATGTTTGACCACCGGAACAACGCCGCCGGCCATCAGCCCTTCCGCAACCGCCCGCCCCAGCATGGCGATTTTGTCAACGGACCCGCCATAAGCTCTGTCGCCGATAATTCCATGAGCCCCTTTCACCGGAACATCCAGGACCGGCGCACAATCCATGTTGATGCCCAGTTCGCGCAAATCGCTGGCCAAAAGGCGAAACACCAGCCCGGCGGCGCGAACCGCCGCGTCCCGGTCATGTTCGAACAGCTTTCCGAATGCACCTGCAGGCGGAAGCAGACGGCCCAGCGGCGGTCTCAGCCGCTGCACCCGACCACCTTCCTGATCGATCAGCACCAGGATTTCGCTCGCCCCGATGGCCGCCGTCGCATCTGAAACCAGTTTGCGGATTTGCGCGTGCGATTGGCAATTGCGCGCGAACAATATGATGCCGGCCGGACGCGTCTCGGCCAGAAAGGATTGCTCGCCGGGCGTCAGATCGCAACCCGCAAGTCCTGTTATGAAAGCTGACTGCATTGCGCGAAATCAGTACGCCGTAATCCAACAGCTCGGATGACCGGAGCTCTTCAACTGCTTGCACAGCGCATTGGCTTTTTCTCGAGAAGCTGGCGGCCCGACCATCAGCCGGTGATAACGCCCGCGCGCGCCCAGATTGGCCTCTCGGACATCTGGAGTACGGTTGCCAAGAATGCTGCCGTGTTTCTGTTGAATATCAGCAAACGTCTTAAGTGCATCAAGCCGGCTCGTCCCCGATACCGGCACGGAAGCCAGCACAGCCACATAACCGTTCGCCCCCGTTGACGAGCGAGGCGCAACCGGAGCGACCGCTCGTGGCGCCGGACGCGATGGTGGCTGTTGCGTAGCTGGCGCTCGCACAACCTTCTTTTTGGGTGCCTCAGGCTTCAAGACCGCCTCAGGCAGCTTTGGCTTCGCCTTGGGGACCGCCGGCCGGACCGGTGAAAGCGCATTTGCGTTTGCCTTTGGCGGCGTCACGACAATCGGCCTGCGCCCAGCCGCAGCCTGACGCGCATTTTGAGCCGCAGCCCTTTGTCCGGCAAACCCGTCCACAACCGTAAGACCGGGGACCGAAACAACCGGTTGGGATGGCGGCGTTGCTGAGGGCAATGGTGCCGCCGCCTGGTTATAAACCTGGCCATCGCGTCCGATCGGGATCGTCGAAACCCGCCTGGAACCATCCGGATTCCGGGTCCCGCCGTTACGGCCTTGATTGCTCATCCGGTCGAGCATCTTGGAATCTGTATGCGAGAACTTCTTCCCGCCCGGATCGCTTGGGCGAACCTTTTTCGCCTGGCTGTCACCGCGCACAACCGGCGGCCCAGCCGCAATCTTCGCATCAGGACCAAGAAACGTCTTATAGCCGAACGCAAGCCCGGCCCCGATCACGATGGCACCGACCAAAGCGGCAGCAACGATCATCAGCCGTGACATGCCCGAGCGCGGCTCATCGTCATCTTCTTCGTCGTATTCGTCGTAGCTTTCGCCGACAGGGACCGGCTGTCCCTGCTCGCCCAACCCAGGTTCCTGATGCCCTTCATATTGGCCCGGCGCACCGGTCGGCGGCGTATCATAGCCGGCATATTCCGGCTGCTGCTGCCAGGCGGCCGCATCGGCCTGCGCAAAGCCCGGCTCCTGGGGCAGCACCCCCGGATCGGCATACCCACTTTCCTGATACCCCGGGAGAGCTTCGCCAGCGGCGGGCTGCTCTGGCCACGCCTCTCCGTCATAAGCCTGTGAATGCTGATAGCCATTAGCCGGCGGGCGGCTTGGCGCCGCCTGCTGGTCCTCAGGTCTCCCATACCCTTCTTGAGGCGGGTAACCTCCAGCGGGCTGATACTCCTCAGCCTGCGTAAATTCTCGTTGATGTTGCGCCAACGCGGCCGCATATCTCGGATCGACACCGCTATCGCCAGCCTGCGGATGTCCCGTTGCAGGTTCGCCTGCCGGCCGGGATTGCGGCGGTGCAGTCGCCGGCCAATCGTCATCGTAACTGGGCCCCCGCAGCGTAGGTTCACCGTGGGTTTGAGCAAACGGATCTGCCGCGGGGGGCGGAGCCGTTGAAGGGCCTTGCGATCTTGCCTGAGGCACGTAGGCTTCAAACTGGGCAGCATACGGACTGGCCTGCTGGCCCGCCTGGTCGACCGCGCCTGGTGCTTGCCCGGGAAGTCGCCCTGCGATCTGCCCACCAACTTGGCCTTGCGGATCGTAACCGGGAACTCCCAAAGTCGGCTGCGAATAGGGGTCTTCGGCAACGCCGCTTGGCTCATTTGGATGGCGATAGGGTTCAGGTTGGCCATGTTGCGACGGCTGGCCCTCCTGAGGCGGCCAACCCGCCGGTTGTTCGTAACCTCCAGCGGGCAGTGCTGGCTCCTGGCGAGCTTGCGGATCGGCGTAGCCTTGCGGATTTGCCGGCGCTTGCTCGTGTTGGCCATAGCGCGGATCGGCATACTGATCGCCCGCCGGCGGATAACCGCCCGGCTGCGTCCAATCCTGGGGAATGTCATGTGCCGGCTGCTGCGGCGGCCATGCCGTTTGTTGTGGCCCGGGCCGCTGGTCGTGTTGCGGCGGATAGCGGTTTGGATCCCGCTGACGGGGATCGGTGGCTGCTGGCTGCGCAGGATACCCCGGCCGCACTCCCCCGTTCCCGTTTGAATTAGACATCTGGCGCACCCCTTAATACCCGTCCGCGCGATAATCCATGTGTGACGCGGGCGATGTAAACTCTCGAATCAGAGTCTAGCGCATTGCGTCCGGGGCCTCGACGCCAAGTACGCCTAGTCCAGAAGATATCACCTGTCGCGTTGCAGCAATCAAAGCCAATCGGGCCGAAGTTATCCCCACATCATCATCCCGGATAAAGCGCAAATGTGGCGAATCATTGCCTCGCGCCCATTGCCCATGCAGCGCGCTGGCCAGTTCGTAGAGGAAAAAAGCCAACCGGTGGGGCTCATGTGCACGCGCAGCCCCTTCCACCAGACGCGGGAATCCCGCAAGCATCTTGATCAGCTCGATTTCTCCTGGATCCGTCAGCTTTGAAAGGTCAGCCTTTCTGAAGCCTTCGATCGAGGTGTCGAGTTCGCCGATCGCCTCCTTGGCATTTCGTATCACCGACGAAGAACGGGCATGTGCGTACTGCACATAAAACACCGGATTATCCTTCGACTGCTCTGTCACCTTGGCGAAGTCGAAATCCAGCGAAGCATCGTTTTTCCGGTAAAGCATCATGAACCGGACAGGGTCGCGCCCGACTTCATCGACCACATCGCGCAGCGTCACGAACGTGCCAAGGCGCTTGCCCATTTTAACCGCCTGCCCGGCGCGGAACAGCTTCACCAGTTGGCAGACCTTGATATCGAGATCGGCTTCCCCGCCCGATAGCGCAGCCACTGCCGATTTCATCCGCTTGATGTAACCGATGTGATCGGCGCCGAACACGTTGATGAGGTGCTTGTAGCCGCGCTCCAGCTTATCGAAGTGATAGCCGATATCGCCGGCAAAATAGGTATAGCTGCCATCGGACTTGGCAATCGCCCGGTCGACATCGTCACCGAATTCAGTCGAGCGGAACAGCGTCTGTTCGCGCTCCTCCCAGACCTCATCGTCGTGCCCCTTGGGCTTGGGCAATACGCCTTCGAAAATCAGCCCCTTGGACTTCAAGAGATCAACCGCCTCGGAAATCCGGTCGCGGCCATTCTGCTGCAAGGAAGCTTCTGAGAAGAACACGTCATGCTTGATATTCAGGGCGGCCAGATCATCGCGGATCATCACCATCATCATCTCGATGGCCTTCTCCCGGATAAGCGGCAGCCAATCGGCTTCATCCCGCCCCAGAAGCTTCTCGCCGTACTCTTCGGCCAGCGCCGCGCCCACCGGTTTCAGGTAATCGCCCGGATAAAGGCCTTCGGGAATCTCACCGATATCCTCGCCCAGCGCCTCCCGGTAGCGCAGGAATGCCGACCGGGCCAGGACGTCGACCTGACCACCGGCATCGTTGATGTAGTATTCCCGCGTCACATCGTATCCGGCGAATTCCAAGAGCCGCGCCAGCGCATCGCCAAACACCGCCCCCCGGCAATGGCCCACATGCATCGGCCCTGTCGGATTGGCAGACACATACTCGACGTTGGTCTTTACCCCGCCGCCGACATTCACCCGCCCATAGGCCTCGCCCTCATTCAATATCGTCGCAACGATCCCGTGCCAGAATTCCGGCCTGAAAGTGAGGTTCAAAAAGCCCGGCCCGGCGATATCCGCCTGGATGATATCCGCATCCGAATCCAAGCGCTCTTTCAACTTTTCGGCGATGTCGCGCGGCTTCATCTTTGCCCGCTTGGCCAGAACCAGCGCCGCATTCGTGGCAATGTCGCCATGCGCCTTGTCGCGCGGCGTATCGGCCTCGACGCCGGTAAGGTCGAGATCGGCAGGCAGCGCGCCGTCCGCCTTCAAGGCTTCAAGCGCTGCAATGATCAGCCCTTCGACATGGGCAAAAACGTTCATCAGTTAAAAACCTCGATTTACACGACCACCACAGTCGGTCCGCCCCTTTGGAGCAACGCCGCTGAATGGTCCCGTATTGAACCTGTGCGCTTCAGATTTAGGTAGAGCCGCCCGCTACTCCTCCCGGTCACCCTGGCGGAAACTGTTTTGGGTGGCCGGGAGGGGGAGCGGGCTGGCCAGGTGAACCCGGCAGCGCCGGAAAAGACTAATTTGGATTGTTGCTGGCGCTATCGCAAATCCGGGCTCACGTCAAACAGCCGGCGGTGTTCGGCCATCGCCATGCGGTCGGTCATGCCGGCAACGAAGTCGCCAACCAGCCGCCCCAACCCGCGCTCATCGCTGCGCGCAACGAACTCCTGCCACGGCTCAGGCAGCAGCGAGGGCTCATCAAGATAGCGCTGAAACAGGTCTGCAACGACTTGCTCGGCCCCCTCCATCACACGCATGACCTTGCGATGCCGGTAGACCCGTTCGAACAAGAAGCCTTTTAAATCGCCGATGGCCCCGCCCACCGAGGAGGAAAACGCAACCACCGGCAACCCGGCAGCCCTGATATCGTCAGGCGAGCCGGGCTTGAGATCGGCCAGCCGCCCCCGAGTTTCTGATACGCAGTCGCTCACCATCTGCGTGATGATCGCCCGCGTAATTTCATAAATCGCCCGCGGAGCTTCCCCGTCCTTCACGTTTGCCAGCACCTGTCCGGCAACCGGGCCGATCAGGGCAGCCCCCTTGAGGTCCGACAAATTCAGCAGCCGCGCCCTCAACCCATCGTCGGTATCATGGCTGACATAAGCGATGTCATCGGCCAGAGCGGCAACCTGTGCCTCCGCGCTGGCATATTGATCAAGCTCCAAACTCCGCCACGCCTCAAGTAGTTGCGCGACCTTTGCCACCGGTGACGACCCCGCGTCGCCAATTGGCCCATTGTGCTTGGCCAGCCCTTCCAGGCTCTCCCACGTCAGGTTCAGCCCATCGAAACCGCAATATTTCCGTTCCAGCCGCATCACCACTTTCAGCGACTGCGCATTGTGATCGTAACCGCCAAAGTCGGCCATGATCCGGTCAAGCGCCCGCTCGCCCGCATGCCCGAATGGCGGATGCCCTAGATCGTGGGCCAGCGCCAACGCTTCGGCCAAATCTTCATCAAGCCGCAGTTGGCGGGCAATGGTGCGCGCGATTTGCGCCACCTCCAGCGTGTGCGTCAGCCGTGTGCGATAATGATCGCCCTCGTGAAACACAAACACCTGGGTCTTGTGCAGCAGCCGACGAAACGGCGTCGAATGGATAATTCGGTCGCGGTCCCTCTGAAACGGGCTGCGCGTTGGGCATTCAGGTTCGCTGAACTCCCTGCCACGGCTGGCGATGGCGCTTGCCGCATAACGCCCCGGCGAGCGCTCGCCAGGCCTTAAACCTTCTCCGTAATCTTCAGTTGCCATCGGCCCTGCCTCGCCAGATTGGAGCACTTTGGGAAGAAATCGGCCTTGATTGTGCACAATCGAGGGTTTGACACCGCCCCCTACCATCCTCATCTTTCAGGCATACATAGTTGAGTCTCTGTCGAATTGGGCATCACCGCCGTCTGATATCACCCGATACCTACAGGCGGCTTGATACCGGCAGACCGGCGAAAAACCGATCAACCAAGTCAATTGGACCCCCAGTATGAGCGCAAACGTCATCCTGACTGAAAACGCCGCCCGGCGCATCACCGAGATTGTGGCCGGCGAACCACAAAACAAGCTCCTGCGGGTGAGCGTCGAAGGCGGCGGCTGCTCGGGCTTCCAGTATAAATTCGACCTGGTTTCCGAACGCGCCGGAGACGACACCGTCCTTGAGCGCGATGGCGCAACCGTCCTGATCGACCCGGTCTCGTTAGGTTTCCTGGAAGGCTCCCAAATCGATTTCGTCGACGAGCTGATCGGCGCGTCCTTCCAGATCTCCAACCCCAACGCGACTGCGTCCTGCGGCTGCGGCACGTCATTTTCGTTGTGACGCCTGAGCGTTACTGAACGATAAGCACATCAAGCGGGGCCTCATGAAAATCGCAACCTGGAACATCAACGGCGTCAAGGCCCGTCTTGAGACGACCCGCACGTGGCTCAAGGAAACCTCACCCGACGTCGCCTGCCTCCAGGAAATCAAGTCGATTGACGAAAATTTCCCGCGCGAAGCCTTTGAGGAATTGGGCTACCACGTCGAAACTCACGGCCAGAAAGGCTTCAACGGCGTCGCCATCTTTTCAAAGTCGCCGCTCGAAGATGTCGCAGCCCGCCTGCCCGGAGACGATGAAGACGAACAGGCCCGCTACCTTGAGGCAACCGTCTCGACCGAAACCGGCGCGGTTCGCATCGCCTGCCTCTATCTGCCAAACGGCAACCCCATCGATACGCCCAAGTTTCCCTACAAGCTCGCCTGGATGAAGCGCCTTGAAGCCCGTGTTCAAGAGTTACTGAAAGACGAGATGCCACTCGTCGTTGCCGGTGACTACAACGTCATACCGATGCCTGAAGACGCCAAAAACCCCAAGGCCTGGACGGGCGATGCGCTATTCCAGCCCGAAAGCCGCACCGCCTTGCGCCGTCTCGTCAACCTGGGCATGACCGATGCCGTTCGCGCCACCGACCCTGAACCTGGCACTTATACGTTTTGGGATTATCAGGCTGGCGCCTGGCCAAAGAACAACGGCATCCGCATCGATCACCTCCTGCTTTCACCGCAAGCTGCCGACCGCCTCTCAGCCTGCGGTATCGACAAGGAAACACGCGGCTGGGAAAAACCATCCGACCATGTTCCTGTCTGGATTGAATTGAATGTTTGAACATCCTCGGTGACAATCAAGCCTCCCGCTTTATCGAGGCACTGACCGACCATGGCCGACAACAAAACCAAACCGACGGACGGCAACGTCAACGAATTCATCGAATCCGTTGAAAACGAACGCCGCCGCGAAGACGCCAAAACCCTTCTCAAAGTCATGAAGCGGGCAACCGGCCTGAAACCGAGATTGTGGAGCGAAAACCTCATCGGCTACGGCCACTACAATTACAAATACAAATCCGGCCACGGCGGCGAATACTTCCTCACCGGCTTTTCGCCACGCAAAGCCGCCTCAAGCATCTACATCATGCCCGGCTTCAAACCCTACGCCAAACAACTGGCCAAACTGGGCAAGCACAAACACTCTGTTTCGTGCCTCTACGTCACCCGGCTTGAAAACATCGATTTGGACATCCTGGAGGAAATCATCACCGACTCAGTCGCGCGCATGAAACAGACTTACCCCGACTGGTCGAAATAACGGACGCCTCCGGATTTCACGCCTTTCGCGCCGCAAACCTGACGACCTCAGCGAGGCCTTGATGCCGCTCCCCCTCATCAAGCCGAACTCGTCCCACCAAGGCTTCCATGATTTTCGCATCCGCCACACACGCTTCGATCTCGGACAGGTCATACATTAATTCAACCTTACCCGGCCCAAGTTCGCCGCCGACCTGCGCCTTTGAAAACCCCTCGACGACCAGCCATCCACCAGCAGCCAACGCCCGCCAACCGGCCTTCAAAGCGGCAAACCGAACCTGCGGCGGAGCCTGCAAATAAAGCTGAAAGACGGAATCCCAGCATTGCCCGCCAACCGGCTTCCATGATTCCAGATCGGCTGCAATGCGCTCAACGGAAACGGCTGCCTTGCTGTCCAGCGCCCGGCCATTTTCAACAGCCACCTCCGATGCATCAACCGCCGAAACAGCGATGCCCCTGGCAGCGAGCCAGCGGCTGTTGCGGCCATCGCCGTCTGCGAGAAACAATGCGGTCTTCGGATTGAAATCAGATCGAGCGGCTATCTCACGCACATATCCGCACGGCGAATCGCCAAACAACCCTTCGGGTGCCACCGCATACTTCGCATCCCACTTATTCATGTGCGCCGCTCCTAACGCGCCTCGGCCCCTAAGCCGTTCTACAAACCATCGACGCCGGTGAGATAGGCACCCAGAATCCCGATGCTGTAGGCAATTGCAGCGGCCGCCATGCCGATGACCAACATCTCAAGGCCTGCGAAAAACCAATGCCGATCGGTAAAATAGGCCCGGCTCGCACCTATGCCAAACAGCGTCCCCGCAGCCAGCCAGATCGCCAGCGCAAATCGGTCGCCTTCATACCCCGGAACCAGATAGGCAGCCAGCGGCACAATGCCCGCGCACACAAAGCCGGTGAACGTCGCCACGCCCTTGGGATAGGCCTCGAGCAACGTCGGACGCTGGACGATTTTCGACCGCTCGGCCAGCACATTGCTGGCCCCCATCGAGACGCCATCGGCAAACAGGTTGGCAAAACCTAATATGAGAATGATATGCGCGGACAGGTTGGCCCCGACGACCCCGGCAACGATCGCAATCGTCGTGACGATGCCATCGCTGGCACCGTAGATAAGCTCGGGCAAAAAGCGCTCGGCCCGTGCCCGCCAAACACCATTCGACATCGTAAACTACTTTTCCGCGCTGCGTGCCGCTTCTGGCCGAATGCAAAAATGTGACAGGTGTCGCGAGCCACATGAGTTCTTCAACAGCCTGCTAGGGCGCATTACAGAGTTGAATCGACCTGACGGAACGAAACCAATTGGCGCTTATCGGCATCCCAAAGCTTGTACTTCACATAATCAAAGCTTTCCCAAAGCGTGATCCGCCTGATCTCAGCCAGCTCGGGATAGTCGCGCAATACCTGCGGCAGGCGATAAAACGGAATCCGGCTATAGAGATGATGAACGTGGTGGATACCGATATGAGCGGTCAGCCAGCTCAGGAAACTAGGCAGCGCGTAATAGGAACTTCCGTAAAGCGCAGCATCCTCATGCGACCAGCCCTTGGTTTCCTCCCAATAGGTGTCTTCGAATTGATGCTGAATATAAAACAGCCAGACACCTATTGTTGCTCCCAGCAGAACAATCGGCGCATGAACCATAAAGAACGGACCCGCTCCGATCAGCCAGACCATGAACAAAAAGCCAGCCGCGATCCCGAAATTCGTCCCCATCGCGCTGACCCAAGGCCGCCAACCTTCACGAAACTGCCCGAACGGCAATCTTTGTTGCAGCACGAAGACATACGCCGGACCGACGATGAACATGGTGATGGGGTGGCGATAGAATTTATAAGCGAGCCGGCCGAACCAGGACCGCGCCTTATATTCTTCAACGGTCAGCGTTTGAATGTCCCCGATACCGCGATGGTCCAGATTGCCCGAATTGGCATGATGCAGCGCGTGGCTGCGGCGCCAGACATCGTATGGCGTCATCGTGAAGATGCCGAGCACCCTGCCAACCCAGTCGTTGGTCGCACGCTTCTTGAAGAACGCGTAATGGCCGCAGTCGTGTTGGATAAGAAACAAGCGGACAAGAAAAAACGCCGCGGGAATCGCCCACAGCAGCGTCAGCCAATACCCCACCGACAGCGACAACCAAGCCGCGACCCAGAACCCGACAAATGGGCCCGCCGTGATTACCAGCTCCTTGATGCTCCTGGTAATATCCGCGCCACGATAGCGGCCGGCAATCTCCATCCAGTTGCGCTTTTCTGCACACTCAAGCGCGGCCGAATCAAGCGGCTTGTTCATCATTTTCGAATGTCCTCAAGCACCCCCCAGGCGCGGCCCCGCCACACAGCAGAACCCCACGAATTCACGCAGACATTTACAGTTCGCCTGCAATTTCGCAAGCATCCATCGTATTGCGGCGCACCACCAGGTCCCAATCGTCGTGGAAAACGCACCAGCCGCTGACGCACATCAAACCAACTGCGAAGTCTGAGAATTCCGCCTGCCGCACACGAAAATTGCGGGGCAGGACGATCTACGTCCCAGCCCGCCGGCATGATAGGAAGTATTTTCCGATCGATCCTCACAGGATTCCGCTGCGATGTCAGAGACAAACCCCACGAGCATCAGCCTTTCCGAAATCGAAATGGCAGCCAGCAGACTGTCCGGCATCGCCATGCGAACGCCTCTCCTCGAAAGCGCCGTTCTCAACGAGCGAACCGGAGGCCGCATTCTACTAAAAGCCGAAACCCTGCAACGCACCGGAACATTCAAGTTCCGCGGCGCTTACAACACGATCTCCCAACTCTCCAACGACGCCCGCGCACGCGGAATTCTCGCATGGTCATCGGGCAACCACGCCCAGGGCGTCGCCGCGGCCGCTTCGCTGCTCTCCACGCCAGCAACCATCGTGATGCCCGCCGACGCACCTTCGATCAAGATCGCCAACACCCGCGCACTGGGAGCCGACATCGTCCTCTACGACCGCTATTCAGAAAGCCGCGAAGATATCGGAACGAAGCTGGCGGACCAAAACGACCTGACCATCATTCCACCCTATGACGACCCTGGCGTCATCGCCGGCCAGGGCACAGTCGGCCTCGAAATCAGCCAGCAATGCCAGGAGTTGGGCTGTACGCCTGATGCCCTCCTGGTCAACTGCGGCGGCGGCGGCCTGACCGCTGGCTGCGCAATCGCAATGTCCGCACGTCAGCCCGGCTGCGAAATTTACACCGTCGAACCAACCGGCTTCGACGACATGGCCCGCTCCCTTGCAACAGGCGGGCGCCAGTCCAATCCACCTGGAGCAAAGTCGATATGCGACGCTCTGCTCTCGCCAACGCCGGGCGCGCTGACATTCCCAATTGCCCACGAGCTGTCATCAGGCGGGTTTCACGTTTCCGATGCCAGCGTCCGCGCCGCCATCAGGTTCGCATTCACGTCGTTGAAACTCATCGTCGAACCCGGCGGGGCCGTCTCCCTCGCCGCAGTCCTGGACGGGACGTTTGATGCGACAGCAAAAACCGTCTGCATCACGTTGAGCGGTGGAAACATCGGCGCGGAAATGCTGAGCGAAATTTTGCTGGAAAAAGACTGAGCCGGGTCCTTATCGACCCCGCGCGCCAACATCCACCATCGAACCGCCAACGGCAGCACCCGACATAAAGCCGACAGGTGGCGTGATGGACTTGCCTCCAGCAGCAACGCTGGGTAGCTGACCAACGCTCCGCTTGGCATCGATTTGCGGCGCAGGCACGGGTTGCAACTGGCCGGAGCGAAGCGGCAGGCGGCGGCCATCGGCACAGGTGCGAAGGGCTGCAGAATTCAAGCCCCCCAGCGCCGACCGCCCTGGCAATTGGACCTTCCGCCCGTACCGGCTATCCCATTCAGCAACCATGCCTGTTGCCTGTTCCCGCACACCCTGCGAGGCACCACAGTAGATGCTCTGGTAGATATCCTCGATCCACACATCTTCACCCGCACCAGCGTTCTTCACGGCCACCGAAATCAGTGTCAGCGCCCGAACCTGATCCTTGGGCATGAATTTGCCGCGCCAGTAGAGGTCGGCCAGAAACGCCTGCGCTCCCGGATGCCCGTTCTGGGCCAAGATCGCCAGCCAGTGCCGACCGCGCGCAACGTCGGCGCGCACACCGTCACCGTTAAGCTGCATCTTCGACAACTCAAACTGCGCATCCTCATCGTTGAAGAAGATCGCAGCATGATGCAGGTATTCCGCAGCCCGCGAAGGGTTGGCGGCCAGACGGATTTCCGGCAATCCGAGGCGAACATATTTCGCCAGCGACGTTAATGATTTGGCAACGTAGCGCGCCCGCGCGTCAAGGTCCGGATCGACATCGGCATGCTCGTTGGCAATTCGCCGGAACAGCATGTATGCCTTGCCGTGATCCGTATGGGAACTGTTCGAATCTGCGTAAAGCCGCGCCAGAAAATAGGTCCCCAGGAACAGGTTCTGCGAAGCAGCGTACTCCAGCGCAGGGATGGCTATCTCATGATAACCGCCCCGGTAGGCGCTGATCCCCTGGCGCAACGCATCAGGAGCCGAACTGAACCTCTGAGGCTCGGCTGACGCCGTCGACATCGGCACCGTGACCGATCCCAAAACAGCCACGAGAAGCGCCAACGCGCCAACCATTCCGCCGCCAATTTTCATGTCAAATATCCGCATAGCAGATCACTTCAGCCTTTCCGCCAGCATGGGTAACGGCCCCGAAACGCGCCGGGCCGACCTGCTCTGCATACTTGCGCAAAGCACCGCTTGTGTAAGGGTTATCGGGCACAGACCACTGTTTGCGCCGCTCTTCTAGTTCCACCGCATCGACTTCCAGATCGAGTGTCCCGATCTCGGCATCGATGGCGATCATGTCGCCGTCCTTTATCAAAGCAATCGGACCGCCAACGGCGGCCTCCGGCCCCACGTGGCCGATGCAAAATCCGCGAGTCGCACCTGAGAAGCGCCCATCCGTGATCAGCGCCATCTTGTCGCCGACGCCCTGGCCGTAGAGGGCTGCCGTCGTTGAGAGCATTTCGCGCATACCCGGTCCGCCCCTGGGGCCTTCGTAGCGAATGACCAGCACTTCGCCAGCTTCGTACCTGCCCTCCTGGACCGCGGCGAACGCATCTTCCTCGCAATCGAAACACCGCGCCGGCCCGCGGAACTTCAGTTCCGTCATGCCCGCCACCTTAACGATGGCCCCTTCAGGCGCCAGCGAGCCACGCAGGCCAACCACGCCACCGGTCTCCGTAATCGGATTGGAAACCGGATAAACCACCTTTTGGTCGGTATTGAACTCGACATCCTTCAGGTTCTCAGCCAGCGTCTTGCCGCTAACCGTCATGCAGTCGCCGTGCATGAACCCGCCATCCAGCAACGCCTTCAGGATCTGCGGCACGCCGCCGATATCGTAGACGTCCTTGGCGATGTATTTGCCGCCCGGTTTCAGGTCGGCAATGTAGGGCGTGCGCTTGAAGATCTCGGCGACATCGAACAGGTCGAATTCCAGCCCCATCTCATGAGCCATCGCCGGCAGATGCAAAGCCGCATTCGTCGACCCGCCAGTGGCCGCAACGATTGTTGCTGCGTTTTCAAATGCCTGGAGCGTGCAGATATCGCGCGGCCGAAGGTTATCGGCAATCAGCCGCATCACCGCCTTGCCGCTTTCGACACCGTAATGGTCGCGGCTTTCATAGGGTGCGGGTGCTCCAGCCGACCCCGGCAGCGCCAATCCGATCGCCTCAGAAACGCAGGCCATTGTATTCGCCGTGAATTGCCCGCCGCACGATCCAGCAGACGGACACGCCACGCATTCCAGATCGTGCAGGTCGTCTTCCGACATCCGGCCTGCCGAGTGCATGCCCACGCCTTCGAACACGTCTTGAACGGTGACGTCCTTGCCCTTGTAGGTACCCGGCAGGATCGAGCCGCCGTACATGAAAACACTGGGGACGTTGAGCCGGATCATCGCCATCATGATGCCCGGCAGCGATTTGTCGCAACCGGCAATCCCGACAAGCGCATCATAGCAATGTCCGCGCATCGTCAGCTCGATGGAATCAGCAATCACCTCACGCGACACCAGCGACGACTTCATCCCCTGGTGGCCCATGGCGATACCGTCGGTCACCGTGATGGTGCAGAATTCTCGCGGCGTCCCGCCGCCTTCATCGACGCCGGCCTTGGCCGACTGCGCCTGGCGCATCAGCGCGATATTGCACGGAGCCGCCTCGTTCCAGCAGCTTGCAACACCAACGAACGGCCGGTGAATCTGCTCTTCCGTCAGCCCCATCGCATAATAATAAGACCGATGCGGCGCTCTGCTTGGCCCTTCGGTGACATGCCGGCTCGGCAATTTCGACTTATCGAACGTCTTGGCGCTCATAGGTTTGTTCAATCCTCCCCACGGACATCAGCAGGCTTCACCAACAACTGGTGGCCGAAATGCCGATCAAGCATTCCGGTACCTGCAGCAAACCGATTCTGTAACGAGACGAAACTGCCAAACACCATCAAGTACCCACGCGGCAGGCTCTTTCCGACTCTGTGATCCAGGCTGGACGATGGTATTCGTTTGTGGCCCAAAGGTGGCGCACCCGCCTCATTAGAGTTGCCGCAAAGCAACATTTAACAACTGTCTTAATTCACCAGGACAACCAGCCGCCACAAAACCTGACGGCGCATTTCCGTGCAAATTCCGCGAAGATGGTGAAAAACTCGTCGCCGGGTCTCGAAACAGCGATAAATACCGAGCAGCACCAAAGCGCATTTGGCTTTGTTTAAAGCCGGACTAAGGCTTCTCGACGACCAGCCTGCGGCCAAACCAAAACCCAGCGGCGGCGAAAAAGTGTCAAAATGCGCCAAATAGGCTACACGGCTATTTTTCAGCCGGTGAGGGAACCGACAGAATGAATACTGATACGACGATTGAGCCTTGGGGACCTCAAGGTGGCGAACCGCCAAACGGCTCTACCCAGCCTCCTCAGGCAACGCAGCCACCCGGTGGCAGCCAACTGCAAATGTCCTGGCTGGCCCCCATTGGCATGATCGGCCTGTCGATCACCAACTTCATATTCCGCATCCTGACGCTGGGCATCTACGATTTCTGGGCGCGCACCGAAGTCCGCAAGCGGCTGTGGTCATCCGTCCGCCTTCATGGTGAACCGCTCGTCTACACCGGCACCGGCAAGGAACTATTCTTAGGGTTTCTCATCGTCTTCGGCCTCATTCTTCTGCCGATGCTCATCATCACCACATCGCTGATGATCGCACTGGGACCAGACACCGCTGCCGCAGGCGCAGTCCAACTCGTTCTTTATGTGGTGATCTTCTTCCTGTTCGGCATCGCCGTTTACCGCGCCCAGCGCTATCGTCTCCTGCGCACCACCTGGCGCGGCATTCGCGGCAGCATGGAAGGTAGCTCGATGACCTACGCCATCACCTACTTCCTGACCATGTTGCTGATCCCGTTCACCGCCGGCTGGATCATCCCCTGGCGATCAACCAAGCTTCAAAGCATCATCACCAACGACGCCCGTTTCGGTGACCGTCCGTTTTCATTCAAGGGCGGTTCCGGCCCCCTTTACGGACCATTCGCAGTCCTGTGGTTTGGCGCCATGATCATCAGCGGTATCGCCTTTTCCGCAATCGGCCTGATCGTCACCTACATGCAGCAGGCCTATGGAGCCGACGCCAGATCCATCGATGGCCAATGGAATCCGGAAGTAGCAGGCGTCGTTGGCGTTACTTCAATGCTGATCGTGGCAATCGCCTACCTGCTCTATCTCTTGTTGAGCGCCTGGTATCGATCCCGCACCATCAACCACTTTGCCCAGTGCACGCATTTCGAGAATGCGAATTTCAATGGCCGGGTCACCGGCGCCGGCCTGTTGTGGATCGACCTGACCAACCTACTGATCCAGATCGTCGGGGCCTTGTTCGTAATCTTGTGCGTTGTCGCCATATTCCTGATGCTCAGCATCATCTTCGCGGGCATCATCGGATTCCCAACGGACGCCGCCCTCAATCCCCAACATGCCGCGGTTTTCACATCCGTGGCCGCTCCCATCTTTCTCCTCATTGTCGCGTTATCATTTACGTTCCTTCTCCCGGTTACCCAGGCGCGCTCGATGGGATACCTGATCAACCACCTGGACCTTGAAGGAACCATTCCGCTCGACCAGATTGCACAGAGTGCGGCTGCCGATGTTAATGTAGGCGAAGGACTGGCACAGGCGTTCGATGTCGATGCATTCTGATCTCTACCACAAACGTTTCGAGGCACGCTTTTCGGACGGCAAGACCGCCGGATCGCACGAGGTCACGGCCGAGTTGACCGCTCGCGGCATCGCCATCACCACCGAGACGGGCGCCGCGCCGCTCATCTGGCCTTATGGCGCGCTGGCGACTTCCGAACCCCTGTCCCAGCACGCCATTGACGCGCTCGTGACTTATTCCCACCAACCAGGCGCCACCTTGTTCGTACCCGGCCCCAGGTTCGCCAGATCATTGGCCGAACTCGCACCCGGGCTCACCACACGCGCCGAACGCTGGCGCACAGTAACCCCCTGGCTTTGGGGCACAGCCGCTTTGGTGGCGCTTAGCGTTCTCGTTTGGATGGCCAACCTCTCGCCAGCCCGCACCATCGCCACCATGCTGCCCGACTCGATCCGCGAAACCATGGGCCGCCAGGTCGTCAGGTCGATGAGCAATAACCGCAAGGTCTGCAACGACCCGCAGGGCAGTACGGCCTTAAAAGACCTGACCGCGAAGTTATCGCAGGCCACCGCCTCCGATACCGACTTCAACGTCACGGTCATCGACTGGGGGTTGGTCAACGCCTTCGCCACGCCGGGCGAAAACATCGTCTTGACGCGCGGCCTGCTTGAGAGCGCCCAGGGCCCCGACGAGGTCGCAGCCGTGCTCGCCCACGAGATGGGGCACGGCCTGGAAATGCATCCCGAAACCGGCCTCGTCCGCGCCATGGGTTTAAGCGCGGCCCTGGAATTGATGATGGGCGGCAGCGGTGGAACGCTTGGCAACGCCGGGCTGTTATTGTTGCAATTGTCTTATTCGCGGGAGGCCGAACGCGAAGCCGACGACCATGCCCTGCGCATCCTCAAGGAGGCCAGCATCTCGCCCAAGGGCTTTGCCAGCTTCTTTGAACGCATGCACAAGAAGTCGGGCGGTCACGAAGGCGGGCTTGGCAGCGGATTGGGCGACATGCTCAGCACCCACCCGCAAACCGATGAGCGGCTGTCCAAAACACTCGCTCAGGGCCATTATCCCTCAAAGCCCTCCCTTTCGGATGCCCAATGGGAAGCCCTGCAAGCCATCTGCGCCAGCAGCGAAAAACTCCAGTAGATTTCCAATCTATTGCATAGAACCGCTCGCTCGCGCCCCACAAAGATCAACGTAGCCGCAACAGTCTTTCGCGAACAAGAAACACACCGCCCGCGACAGGCCCCATTCCTGGTGTTTAACCATTTCAAACAATCCAACGGGGCCTCAAAACGCCCGAACGCCAGCAGGGGAAATTTCGGATGCGGCGAAGTCTGGTTCTTTTCGGCGTGCTCGCCTGCGCCGCTTATATCGTCTGGCCGTTCCACACCGCGTGGTCTGTCCGCGAGGCCGTGAAATCCGGCAACAGCAGCTATCTTGCCAAGCACTTCGAATGGGGACCGGTCAAGAAAACCCTCAAGGACTCGATGACCGAAATGGTCTTGGGGCCAATCGAGGCGTCACTCGAAGGTAAGCCCCGGCGCAAAGGACTGTGGGCAAGCTTCAAGAGCTACTACGGCCGCACCGCCGTCAACAGCATCGTCGAACGCTACGCAAATCCATCCGGCCTGCCGACCTTGTTCAGCTATGGGCGCACCGTGCGCACCAACGTTCTCGGCCGCAAGGATCCCGATGAAGGACTATCCCTTCCAGCCCGCATCGCCAGCGCCTGGAACCGCCTTGATCGGGCAGCTTTCGTCTCGCTCACCCGCTTTGAAATCGACATGCGCGACAAATACGAACCAACCCGCGTTTATGCCGGCGTCATGGAATTGAAGGACTGGCGCTGGAAGGTCGTTGAATTACGTGTGCGCCAACGCCAAGCCGCCCCGACCGCATTGCGTTTCACTAGCGCCGCATCAACTGCGCGCTGAAAGAGCCGCGTTCCGCGCGCACCATCACCGTGGTAACATCGTGCAGGCGAAGATTTTGCACCCTGCACGAAAGACGCCAACATGACCCGAACCATCGAAGTCGATTGCTGCGTGGCAGGCGGCGGCCCTGCAGGCGTCATGGCCGGACTGCTATTCGCCCGGGCCGGCTGCAAGACCCTGGTCCTTGAAAAACACGCCGATTTCCTGCGCGACTTTCGCGGCGACACGGTTCACCCATCGACGCTGGAAGTGATGCACGAACTGGGCATCCTGGACGGGTTTCTGCAGCGCCCACACAGGCGCGTTGAAAAACTTGCCGGCGTCTTTGGCGGCCAGGAACTCTACCTCACCGACTTTTCTTCGTTACCCACCGCCTGCAAGTTCATCGCCCTCATGCCCCAGTGGCACTTCCTCGATTTCCTCACTGAAACCGCTAGCAATCTGCCAACCTTCGATATCGAGATGCGCGCCCAGGTCGTCGACCTCATAGAAGAAGGCGGCGGACGCATCACGGGCATCCGCGCCGATACAGAAGACGGCCCATTGGAGGTTCGCGCAAAGCTGGTGATCGGTGCCGACGGCCGCGCTTCCATCGTTCGCGAAAAGGCCGGCCTGAAAGTCAAGGACATCGGCGCGCCCATCGATGTCCTGTGGTTCAAGGTCCCCCGCGATGTCGGCGAACGCGACGAACCGTTGGTCAACACAGGCCCCGGTCACATCATCATCACGCTCGACCGCGGCGACTACTATCAATGTGCTTTCATCATTCCAAAAGGCGCCATCGACACGGTCAGGCAAAAGGGCCTCGACGCCTTCAAGCGCGCGGCAGTAAAGACCGCCGAGCGCCTGGGAAAACACATCGATGACCTGAAGTCGTTCGACGACATTAAGCTGCTGACCGTCAAAATCGACAGGCTCGAACAGTGGTCGCGCCCCGGCCTCATAATGATCGGTGATAGCGCTCACGCCATGTCTCCCGTCGGCGGCATCGGCATCAACCTGGCAATCCAGGACGCCGTCGCCGCAGCCAACCTGCTGGCTGAGGATCTGCGCAACGCAACCCTTCAGGACGCCGACCTCGACAAGGTTCGCAAACGCCGGTTATGGCCCACGCGCGCCACGCAATTCGCCCAGGTCGAGGCCCAAAACAACATCATCAAACCGCTGCTTTCAAATCCCGGCAAGATGCCAGGTCCCCCGTTGCCGCTGCGCATCGTTGCATCGATCCCCTGGCTGCAAAGGAAACTGGCTGGCCTCATCGGCCTTGGCGTCCGCCCCAAGCACGTCACTTCGCCTGAAAAATACAAACTGAGCTGAAAGCCCCGCACAGACTTGTTTGCAGCACTCAGAAATTCGTTGTCTCATTCTCTATTTACAATGATGCTCGCTCCCCAGTGGAATAGCGATTGATGAGCCAATGACCTCCCCGATAACAAAGCCAGAAAAAATCCGCCCCTTCGACGCCATCATGCTTGACGTCGGCGATGGCCACTGGCTCTACGTCGAGGAAGTCGGCAGGAAAGGGGGAGTGCCCGCACTTTTTCTTCACGGCGGCCCAGGTAGCGGTTCCCAGCACGCCCACCGCGCCCTGTTCGATTCCCAAAACAACCACGCAATCCTATTCGATCAGCGCGGTTCTGGCCGCTCCCACCCCTATCTTGCGCGCAACGCCAACACCCTCGCCCACCAGATCGCCGACATCGAGCGCATCCGCGAGTTTTATGGAATCGAAAAATGGATCGTGACCGGCGGTTCGTGGGGCTCCACCCTGGCACTGGCCTACGCACAAAGCCATCCCGAGCGCGTTTCAGCCCTTGCCCTGCGCGCCATCTTCCTGGGCACGAAAAGCGAGGTCGATTGGGCCTTCATCGACGGTCCCAAAAAGTTCCGCCCCGAACTCTATCGCGCCTTCGTTTCAGCCCTCCCCGAAGCCGAACGATCAGACCCGCTTGCCGCCTACCTGAAACGATTGCACAGCCCCGACCCGAATATCCACACCCCCGCAGCCAACGTCTGGAATCAATACGAGCGCGCGCTGTCCGTCCTCGAGCCCGGCCAACTCAAGCTACCTGATTTGCGTGACGCTCCAGCAAGGCTTCCCCCTACCCCGATCATGGAAGCCCATTACATCGCCAACGATTTCTTCCTGGAACAGGACCAACTCGTCGCCAACGTGCACAAGCTCAAAGGTATCCCGGGCATAATCGTTCAAGGCCGCTACGATCTTCTCTGCCCGCCAACAGCAGCCGATTCGATTTGCCAAGGCTGGACGGACTGTGAGCTCAAGATCATCGACCGCGCCGGCCACGCAATCTCCGAAGCAGGCGTGATGGAGGAATTGCAAACGGCGTTGGCGAAATTCACCGCCAAACTCAGGTAGAGAAATAAAACTGCGCGGGCACACTTGCACCTACTTCCGCCGTGACCCTTCGAACACCCACCCCTTCAGCCACGAATACCAAACCAGCCCGCCAGCAGAGACCAGCATCAACAACAGCGCGAACGGATAACCGTAGTACCAACCTAGTTCCGGCATATTCAACGGTGAGGCGGCACGATCGAAATTCATCCCATAGAGCCCGGTGATGAAGCTCAACGGCATGAAGATCGTGGCAACGATCGTCAACGTCTTCATCACCTCATTCATTTTGATGCTGACGCTCGACATATAGACATCGATCAAACTGGATGCGATCTCGCGATACGTCTCAATGATATCCATTAGCTGGATGGTGTGATCGTAACAATCGCGCAGGAATGGCCGCGTCTCCGGCGAGATCAGGTCATGCTCATCGCGGATCAGCCCGTTGAGCATCTCCCGATGCGGCCAGACCGCTCGCCGGAACATCAACAGTTCCCGCTTCATGTCGTGCAGCTCACCCACATGCGCCGGATGGGGCTCTTTGACGACGTTGTCTTCCAGATCCTCAAGCAATTCACCATAGGCTTCGAGCAAAGGAAAATAGGCATCGATGATGGAATCGATCAGCGCATAACAAAGGTAGTCCGCGCCCGATGAGCGGATACGGCCCTTCGCCTGGCGAATACGCTCGCGCACCGGATCAAAGCAATCCTCGACATCTGGTTGAAAAGTGATCAGGTAGCCAGAACCCAGAAACGCAGAAAACTGCTCGGTTTCAATCGACGCCCCCTGCTTCAACATCCGCGCAATCAGCAACAGATGATCCCCATAGTCGTCTGCTTTCGGCCGCTGGTGGGTATTGACGACATCTTCCAATGCCAGTCGATGCAGGCCGAACATCTGGCCCAGCGCGACAATCGCGTCAGTATTCCCCAGCCCCTCGACTTCGATCCAGACGACAGGAAATGTGCCTTTGAGCTCGGCGACTTCGGCAAGTGTCGCACCGGCTTTTTCAACGCACTTATCCGGGCCATAGGCCAGCACGTTCATGATCGACTGGCCGGCAACCGAATGCGGCACAACAAGTCCGGGCGAGGAACCGGGTTTATGGCGACGCTTGATCTTGACGATTTTCCGCCGCCTGCTCATTGCCGCCCCTCCAGTTCCCTGCACCAATCGGTTACCCCAGCCGCTTCAATGCCGCGGAAAGACGCGAAATCTTGTCCTCGAAATCTTTTACCCGCTCACGCGCAGTCTCAATCGCTTCGGGATTTGCCTTGGCAACGAACTGGGGATTATCCAGCTTGCCCTTTTCCTTGCCCAGAAGCTTTTTGGTTTCCTCGACTTCCTTGGCGAGCCGGACTTTCTCGGCTTCCATGTCGATGATCCCTTCCAGCGGGATCGCAGCCGTCGTCTCCCCGGTAACGATCATCGCCGCCCCTTTGGGAGCAGCCTTGCCGAACTCGATTTCATCGAGGCGGGCAAGCCGCGAAATCGTATCTTCATGCAGATCGCATCGCTCGCGCGTCAGCTTGTCGGCCCCAACAACAACGAGCGGAATCTTGGCGCCTGCAGGAACGTTCATTTCGCTGCGCACCGAACGGATCTCCTGCACCAGTTCAATGACCCAACCGATTTCCTTTGCCGCTGCCTCATCCGACAGGCCATCAAGCTCCGGCCAGGCAGAAAGCGTCAGCAACGAAAGCCGCTGCTCGCCATGCTCAACCATGTGCGCCCAAAGCTCTTCGGTGATGAACGGCATGAACGGATGCAAAAGCTTCAGGATCTGATCCAGCGTCCACGCGACACACGCGCGTGTTTCAGCTTTCTCGGCTTCATCGTCACCCGACAATTGCGGCTTGATCAGCTCCAGATACCAATCGCAGAACACACCCCAGACGAACTCGTAGGCGGCGCCTGCCGCCTCGTTGAAGCGATACCCTTCAATGCCAGCCGTCACGGCTTTTGATGCAGCCTGAGTTTCGCTGACAATCCACTTGTTGACGGTCGCCTCGACCTTGGCCGGGTCGAAATCGTGCTGCCGCACACACTCGTTCATCTCCGCAAAGCGAGACGCATTCCAAAGCTTCGTCGCGAAGTTGCGATAGCCTTCGATCCGCGCAGTAGAAAGCTTAATGTCGCGGCCCTGAGCAGCCATCACCGCCAGCGTGAAGCGCAACGCATCGGCACCATATGGAGGGATGCCCTTGGGATACTGACCGCGCGTTTCCTTTTCGACCCGTTTGGCTTCGTTCGGCTCGTTGAGCGCCGCAACCCGCTTTGCGACCAGGGTATCCAAATCGCAGCCGTCGATAATGTCGAGCGGGTCCATGACGTTGCCCTTCGACTTACTCATCTTCTGCCCCTTCTCGTCGCGAACGAGGGCATGAATGTAGACGTCGCGAAACGGCACTTCCTTCTTGAAATAAAGCCCCATCATCATCATCCGGGCAACCCAGAAGAAGATGATGTCAAAACCGGTAACCAGAACGCTGGTCGGATAGTAGCGCTCCAACTCGGGTGTTTCTTTAGGCCATCCAAGCGTCGAGAACGCCCACAGCCCCGAAGAAAACCAAGTGTCGAGAACGTCTTCGTCGCGCTTCAGAGGAATATCCCCTCTCCCCGTTCCTTCAACGGGGAGAGGGTTAGGGTGAGGGGCAGCAGAAGAGTTTGCGTAGTGTTTTTGAGCAAGCGCCTGCGCCGCCGCTTCATCATGGGCAACGAACACTTCGCCATCAGGCCCATACCAAGCCGGGATCTGATGTCCCCACCACAACTGCCGCGAGATGCACCACGGCTGGATATTGCGCATCCACTCGAAATAGGTCTTGTCCCAGTTGCCCGGAACGAATTTCGTATCGCCGTTCTCAACCGCCTTGATCGCATCCTTCGCGAGTTCTTCGGCGTTGACGTACCATTGGTCGGTTAGCCACGGCTCGATCACCACGTTGGAACGGTCGCCATGCGGCACCTGATGCGTCGTCGGCTCAATTTTTGAAAGCAGCCCGGCCGCGTGCATATCGGCGAGGATCTGCTTACGCGCAACGAACCGGTCGAGACCGCGATACGCATCAGGCGCGTTCTCATTGATCGCACCGTGCTCGTCGAGAATATTGATCTGCTCCAGCCCGCAACGCTTTCCGACCTCGAAGTCGTTGAAGTCGTGCGCAGGCGTGATCTTCACCGCACCGGTTCCCTTCTCGGGATCGGAGTATTCATCGGCAACAATCGGAATCTCGCGGCCAACCAATGGCAGTACGACCATCTTCCCAACGAGATCGGTGTAGCGCTCATCTTCCGGGTGAACCGCAACCCCGCTATCGCCCAGCATTGTCTCAGGCCGCGTCGTCGCAACCACGATGAAGCGTGACGGGTCATCCTTTAGCGGATAGCGGAAGTGGAACATATGCCCGCCCGGATTCTTATCCAGCAGCTTGTTCAGCGCCTTGAAGTCGAGGTCTTCGACTTCGCCCTTTTCGCCGTCCTCGCTCTTTACCGGGGTATCCGACCACTTGAACTTGCCCGTCGCCTCGACCTGCACGACTTCAAGATCGGAAATGGCCGTCTGAAATTTCGGGTCCCAGTTGACGAGCCGCTTGTCTTTGTAGATGAGGCCAGCTTCATAGAGCTCAACGAACACCTTGAGGACGGCTTCCGAAAGCCCCTCATCCATGGTGAAGCGCTCACGGCTCCAGTCGCATGATGCACCCAGCCTGCGAAGCTGGTTGACAATCGTCCCCCCGGACTCTGCCTTCCAGGCCCAAACCTTTTCCAGAAACGCTTCGCGGCCGATGTCGCGGCGTCCTGGCTCCTGGCGCTCCGCCATCTGGCGTTCGACAACCATCTGCGTGGCGATTCCCGCGTGATCGGTGCCCGGCTGCCAAAGGACATCTTTTCCCCGCATCCGCTCAAACCGGCACAGGATATCCTGCAGCGTGTTGTTAAGCGCGTGCCCCATATGCAGCGAACCGGTCACGTTCGGCGGCGGGATCACGATGGAATAGGGCTCGCCCAACCCAACACCCGCCTGCTGAGTGTTGGCCGCCGAAGAGTTTTCGCCACGGTTGACTTTCCCGGCAACGAACGCCTCGGCGTTTTCCCATTTGTCATGGATACGCGGCTCGATAGCAGCCGGTTGGTAGGTCTTTTCAAGCATGGCGGTTCGCTGAATAAATCAATCTGTTTGGAGGAAGAATGCCGGTGGTACGACCAAGGCCCCGCTGCGTCAACAACGAGGACCTTGCATAACCCCGATTGGGGGCACCGATTTGGCTATCTAATTAGATCGCGAGTGTGCCTGGGTGGGCACCTGAAAGCTACTTACGCTCAAGCCCGTTCGGCTTATTCACGGTGACCTCAAGCTGTTTCTTCACGCTTTCGGCAACTTCCAGGCGAAGTGCATTCTCGACAATGCGCGGCATGTTGTTTTCCAACCACTCCCGCAGCAATGGCCGCAGGAGTTCGGCCACCGTATCCTCCAGCGTGCGGACCTGGCCACCCATTGACGAAATCACAACGTCGGCCGCCGACACGCCTTTTGTATCAGGTCCCCCAGGTGCAGCCACTGCTCCAACAGGTGCAGCCACTGGTCCTGAGACAGCCGCAACTTTCTTTTCTTCGCTGGCAGCCGCTTCCCCAGGTACAGCATCCTGTGCGGCATCCGACGCCGATCGAGGCAATGCATCCGATGGCTTCGCCAACTCCGGCGACTTCGATTGCACCGGTTCGGCGGGCTTTTCAACAGCCTCGCCATCCCGTTTCGCTCGCGGCTCGGGCTGCGACTTCAACAGCACTTCTGTCGGCACATCGTCTTCTGAAACGGCATCATTCGCCAACGCGGAATCTTCAAACTGATCGCCAGCAGCTTTTTCAGGCGGCTGCGACATGGCCGGGCCGGCATCTTCCCCAGCGGGATCAATCGGACGCAAGGATTGCGCAAGGAAGCCGACGTTGGCCCCCTGTTGTGCCGGCTGGGCGGCAATAGCGTCTGCGGGGCCATTTTCAGGCTTGGCATCGACACCGGCAGTCGAACCGGTCGCGGCAGTCTCGCGCCCTGCAACGACCTCGGGTGCAGCCTTCGGCGGTGCTGGGGCCGGCGCAATAGCAGGCGGCTGCATCGATGCGATAACCACGCGCTTCTTTGGTTCTTCTGGGCGATCAGGTGCCGCACCAATTCCTGCCCGATCCACCGGCTCTTCAACCTCAGACCCCGCAACGTCCGTACCCAGTGGGCTCCCTGCCGACAAACTTTCTGACCCGGCCGGGCTGGCTTCTGCCGGACGTGCATCAATCGATGGCTCGAACTTGGCTGGAGACTTCTCGCTCAAGCCACCCGGCGCTTCCCGCGATGGCCGCAATGCGGCAAAATCGAATGCGCCCGACGCCGGCTTTGCCGCACCAGATGCATCTGCTTGCTCAGATTGCCCAACTGTTTTCTTTTCACCAACAGCAACGCCCGGTGTACTGGGAGCACTTGACGCACCCAATGGTGGCGCACCGGCAGCCTTCTCAGGTGAGACTGAAATCGACGGTGTGAGGCGGCTAAAACCAATCGGCGCTTCAGCCTCATCTGTACCCGCCTCGCCAGTGTCCCGCGACGGGGGTACCGCCGACGCATCCTTCGGACCTGCCGGCTCAGGAGCCTTGGTGTCTTTTTCCGGCACCGCCTGAAACGGCGTCGGCGCCACGACCGAGATTGGCGCTGGGGCCGACAGCGGCTCTTCGAACAAGTCCGCAAAGTCATCGCTTTGCGGCGCACTCGACCCAGGCTCCGATGACGGTTGGCCGCCGCCCTGAACCGCGAGCCGCTGACTTAATCCGCCCTGCGGTTTTGGCGCGGCAGCCGCTGACGCTGGATTACTCTGCGTAGCGGTCTTATTTGCAGCAGCCGGAGCCTCCGGGATCCCCGGGCGCACGGACTTGAGGCTTGTTGCAGGCTCTTGGGCAGGCGCAGCAGACATGACCGCTTCACTGGTCTGACTGGCAATCTCTGGCTGTGGTGCGGTCGGTGAGGGTTGATCCTGATTGACCGGCCCCGCCGCCTCAGCCGCAGCATCGCCTTCGGTCCCTGGTTCATGCGCAATGATGTTGCGGATGGAAGCCAGGATTTCCTCCATGCTTGGCTCGCCCGAACCATTTGCTGTGCTCATAACCCAGTCCTCGCCACCTGTCTGAATTCCCGATATGTCGAGAGGCCCCCCGACTCGCATAAAACCCTAGTCAATATTCCCGGTTGCATCAACGCAACCTCAGGTCCGGAAGGGCCAGATGCCCACAGGCTTATGCTCAGTATCGGCTGATATCAGCGATACTGGGCATGCATATGGCATTGATATGGTCGATGAACGGCGCTCTTGCGGAATGTCTCACCACGAGTGCGCAGGCACACTGCCCGTGAAGCGACCCTCGGCGTTACAGTTGCCCCGGTCCATTGATGGCCCAGGACACCTGAATTGCCAACGCAGATGTCAGTTGGATATTCGTCGATTGATGGGTACGGCGCGACGGCCTATTTCAATGTCCGGTGCCGACCGTGAGAATTCCACAGGTCGAGCACTTCGCGGCGGCCGTCTGCATGCGTGATGGAAATCCCCCACCACTTGCGCCGCACTTCGAAATAGTGCGCTTCGGGATCATAGACTGTCGCGGCCACTCCAATGGTATCGACACTAAGCCGCCCGACCGACGAAAGCAGCGTATACGCGGCAACAATCAGGTTGCGCCGGGTCGTCGCCAGTTGCACTTGTGCGTTGACCAGTTCTTGTTCCGCGTTGAGAACGTCGAGAAGCGTCCGCTGCCCGACCTTTTCTTCTTCGCGCACACCCGTCAGAGCAGTCTGGTTGGCTTCCACCTGAATCCGGTCGGATTCCAATTGGGCCTTGACCGCCTGGAACTGCGCCCACGCTGTAACGACGGCTTCACGTACCACCGTCCGCGCGTCTTCGACTTCCTGCAACCGGCTTACGTGGGTATGCTTGGAAGCCCTGACACGGGCGTGTACCGAACCACCTTGATAGATTGGCACATTGAGTCGGCCGGTCAAAGTCGTTGTATCGGTTTCCGCGATCGTCGACGATGTATTGAAACGATTATCGTAGCTGGCTTCCAGATTGAGCGTTGGCAACAATTCGCCGCGCACGACATCCACCGAATGCCGCGCCGCCTGCTCCTGGTAAAGCGCCGAAATGACCAGCGGGTGCTCATTGGCCCCAATCGACTTGGCCGCTCCAAGAGACTTCGGCAGCACTTTATAGGGAACACCCGGCTCGCGAAGATTACTAGGCGGCGTACCTACGACCCGCTCATACGTTGCCCGGCTGCCTTTCAGGTTGGCGCGCGCCAGATCCAGTGCTGAAACCGCCCCGGCCCGGCGTGCACGCGCCTGCGAAACGTCAGTACGTGTCACTTCGCCGACCTCGAAGCGATCCTGCGTTGCGCGCAATTCGCGTGACAGAACCTGAACGTTGCCTTCCTGCAGCCGCACGACCGCCTTGTCGCGCACCACGTCCATGTAGGCCGTCACCGCTTCCAGCAGCACTGCCCGTTCAATATCGCGCAACGATTCCCGGCCGGCGCGCACGGTCGCTTCAGCTTGGGCCACCGAGTTGCGCGTGCGGAATCCGTCAAACAGGTTCTGCTGTAGCGAGACACCATAGCCACGCGGATAGATCGTATCGCCAGTGCGATTGGGCCGGCGCTGCCGCACGGAATCCTCATCGCGCAAGCGCGAACGGTTATCCTGGATGTTGACGTCAGCTGACCCGTTCAAGCTTGGAAGGTAGCCAGCTCTTGCCTGCGGGACGCTTTCATCAGTTGCCCTCAGTCGTGCCCGCTCAGCGTCGATCCTGGGGTTGTAGCGGTAAGCCGATGACAGCGCTTGGTCGAGCGTTTCCGCACCAGCCATGCTCGTCGTTGCAGTCTGGACAACAAATCCAAGCACCAACGCAACTGCCAGCCGCTGCAACGGGCGCAAGCCCTCAGCGACGACAGAAGTCGTCTTTGGCGCTGTCATATTGTCAACTTGCGACGTCAACGTCGAAGCTTTGATCATCAGTTAAATACCGGTTTCCGCGACTTAGGAAACGCGAAACTACCCAATCGCTGACTGCGTTCACTGCACTGTTCAGTTATCCGATTCCCGATCCCGCCATAGAGGCGGTGCCATAGGCTTTCCACATCTAAAGCCGAAACTTCGGCACAGCCTGACTGAAAAGAAAACTCAGACCAACGACGCGTTGATAAGAATATTGCCCCTGCCTATGGCCGTCACTATTAGCTCAAAAGGGACCAACTGCGAAATCCATAAGGCCCATTCGGTGGCAGGATAGTTGATTCTGCGTGGCCGGAGGCACACACTGGCAATGAATATGAGAATTCGCACCGCGGGGCCTCCCCCGCAGACCGCCGCCCCGATCAGCGATCAGTCAGCAATCAGTCGGAAAACGACCTGAATTCGCGCCCGGCAACTCCAGCGCCAACGCTCCCAGTCGTCGTCGGGGCGGCGCTACGCCGCAACCTAACGCCCGCACCTGAGGCAGCGCCACTGTTTCCGCCGATGCTCTTTCCGCCTCCGCGCTTCCACGCATAGCCATCCATCGTCCGCGGTGGAGACGGCGGTCGGCTATCGGCATCGAAGCTGTGACGGATCAGCCGCTCCAGTAACGGTTTCTCAGGCGCGGCGAGACTGGCACGAAGTGGCCGCCTGGATCGCCGCCGAACGGGGGAACTTGGAGGCGGCACGACTTCGGCAAGCTCTTCCTCAACCATCCCTTCATCGATCGGCTCTTGTTCCACTTGCCGGGCGCGCGTCACCGTCACCCCGATCCATTTGCGCCTCACCTCTTCATAGTGCGCTTCAGGAACGTAGACGTCGGTCGCCAACTCGATTCCTTCCACCGTCAGCCGGCCGATGCTGGCCAGAACGCCATAGGACGCGACGATCAGATCCCGGCGCGTCGCGACCAATGACACCTGCGCATCAAGCAACTCCTGGCTGGCATTCAGGACTTCCAGGAGCGTTCTCTGACCGACTTTTTCCTCTTCACGAACACCGTTAAGCGCCGTACTAGCAGCAGAAACCTGCACCCGGTCGGACTTGAGTTGCGCCCGTGCCGCCCTCAACCGCGACCATGCCGCAGTCACATTGGCTTCAAGATCCGCCCTGGCCTGTTCGATATCCTGGAGGCGGCTAACATGGGTATGCTTGGCCTGGCGAACACGCGCATGGACCGCGCCACCTTGATAGAACGGAATCCGCAGCCGCCCTGTAATGCTTGCCGAAGACCGGCTGTCGATCGCCCGCGAGACATCGGTGCCGTGGGAGTAATTGGCCTCGACATCGATTTGCGGCAGCAGTTCCCCCCAGACCCGGTCAACCGCATAGCGCGCCTCTTGCTCCTGGTAGAGCGCCGCAATCAACCGGGGACTCTCCTGCCCGGCAATCTGCAATGCTTCGTCCAGGCTGCCTGGCAATCCACGAACTCGAAGCGGCGGCTCAACCACGGTTTCAGCCACGTGACCGACCACGCGCCGAAAATTCGCCCTCGAAATCCGCAAGTTCGCTTTCGCCAGATCCGCTTCCGATACCGCCCGCGCACGCCGTGCACGCGCCTGCGCCACATCGGTAATCGTGACCTCGCTGACAGCCCGGCGCTCCTTGGCCGCCTGCAACTCCTCAGACAGCACCCCGACATTCCGCTGCCGCAACTTCAAGATCGCCATGTCTCGCACGACGTCCATGTAGGCGGTCGCGGCATCAAGCAGCGTTGTTGCTTCTCGGTCACCCAGCCGCGCCCGTCCCGCACGCACGCCCGCTTCGGCGGCATTGACCGCATTGCGGGTCCGGAAGCCGTCGAACACCGGTTGGCGCACGTTGAGCTGCCAGTTGGTCGGATTGAGATTGACATCGCCCGGAGAAGCCGGATCGCTCTTGCTTCCCGTCGAAGCAATCGAACCTTGCCCGGTGACCGTTGGCCGGTAACCCGATTTCGCCCGAGGCACGTTTTCATCGGTGGCACGCAACCTGGCACGCTCGGCATCCAGGCCCGGATTCGTCTGATAGGCAGCAATCAACGCGTCCCGGAGGCTTTCCCCGTTGGCAGCCGAAACCGAAAGCAGTAACGCGCAAGCCGCCGCAACAATGCAGCCGCCAGCGCCCGCCAGCGCCTTACAAAGCTGGCCGAAATAAAACTCGCGTCGTCTGATTAACCGGTCTCTAAGCGACATCACCTGCTCCGGTGCGCCGCAACTTCAGGCGCACTTCTACAGGCGTAGATGGCATCTGATTCGCTAAACTATTCGTAAACCGGCCACCCCGGCTTCCTCGAGAAGCATGCTAAAACACGAAGGACGGCGTCTTTTCGAAGCCCGGAACCAGTGGCGCTCCGGCTGCAAACATCTCCTGCTTGTCGAATGTCGCGCCCACCCGCCGCCAGACAACGACCTTGGAGCAAACCGCCGGTCCCTCGATGGCAACCAGCCGGCCGCCGTCTTTGAGCTGATCGAGCAGCCCAGGCGGCATTTCCTCGACCCGGCCACTGACAAAAATCGCATCATACGGGCTTTCGTCCAGATACCCGGCGGGCAGCTCACCACTCACCACGGCAACGTTGTCTGAGCCCAATCCATCAAGCGTCGCACTCGCCGTCTCAGCCAGACCCGCATCGCTCTCCAACGCCACCACGGTTTCCGCCAGCCGGCCGATCAGAGCTGCCGAATACCCAGTTGCACAGCCAACGTCCAGAACGACATCGTTGGCGTCGATGTCAGCCAACTGGATCATCTTGGCCAGCGTCCGCGGTGCCAGCAGGACACGCCCATTGGAACCCGGCGCCGGCTTGGTCAACGCAATGTCCTCATCCATGTAGGCAATGGGCTTTAGCTGCGTTGGAACGAAAGCCTCCCTGGGAACCTCCAGCATGGCGCGAATAATCCGGCGATCGGTCACATCGCTGGGCCGGATTTGGGATTCCACCATGTTCTTTCGTTGCTCAGCGATGTCGGCCATACCCACTCCTCATGGATCGTTGCAGTCGGTCGGTGAATTGCTACAAGAACGCGCCTCAAAGCGCCAATACCGAATGCGGATGCGCGCGAATTGGTCACTAACTACACCCCCCGCACGCCACAAGAATAGACAATTTCGCGGTGCAGGAGAAATTCTCCAACCGACTCATCTCCAAACTCAACGTTGCAATCGGGTTGGGCGAACCCAATCTTCACGATTGCCTACTATCAACTGCTTGTGATAAACGACCCAACTCGTTCGTCACTCACCACATTGGATGAGCGAAAACCAAGGATGGCCACGTGGCGGAGTGGTGACGCAGCGGATTGCAAATCCGCGCACCCCGGTTCGATTCCGGGCGTGGCCTCCAACACTTGACGAATTTTGCGGCGTTAAGGCCCGTTGGCCTCGCCCCACCTGTGGAGATCATTCAGCACGGCTGTACCGACACAGACCAAAGAACGAGACCGCTTACCCCGTCGCTTTTTCGTCAAAGGGCTTCAACTCAAGGCAAGCATCTGCTATCAAGCGCGCCTTGACCGCATTCGGGCGGTTACTTCGCCGAACGACCAGATGTGTCGGCGCTCAGGTAATCGCTCCGAAGCAATCGAGTATTCCGTGGTAGCTCAGCGGTAGAGCATCCGACTGTTAATCGGACGGTCGTAGGTTCGAATCCTACCCACGGAGCCAATCGATCTTTTGGAAATTGGCCAACCCACGCACACGATTGCGGGCAAAACACTCAGCCATTGCGCCCGCCCCGGCCTGCATTGATGAGGCCTTTCCGGCTAATTCAGCTCACTTCAACCGCCGGCGGATGTCTCAACAAAATGTCTAAAAAACCGACCGGCAGACCCCCGCGCGCTCCCCGCACCGCAACCGCCCGCAACGCCGCGGCCGCCCGCAATGCCGCCTCCAAGGGCCCGTCTCGGGCAGCAGGTAAGGCCGGCGGTGGCGGCCAGAACAAAGGCACAGGCAAGGGCAAAGGACGCTCAGCCCCCGGCTTCATCACCAAGAAGGAAGCCGACGCCGTCCGCGCCGCAAAGGCCCGCAAGAAGAACAAGCCAGGGTTTGCTTCCAAGTCAAAGCCCCCCCGCGATCCGGCATCCCGCGCGAACAGCCCGACCGCCGAACGCAGCCGTACCGGCACGTCCCGCAATTCCGTTCCATCGCGCAAACCGGCCGCAGGCCATGATCGCACAAGCCAGCCAACCGACCGCGAGCACGAAGCCCGCCTGGTGACGCGCCCCAGCCCCCAGATCAAGCACCGGCCGGCAAGCGACCATCCAACACCCCATCGTGGCCGGCGTCCCCGCCGTGTCGGCCCGGTTGGCCCCAGTGAACCCATGCGCGTTGCCCGCGCCATCGCCCGCGCAGGGCTTTGTTCGCGCCGCCAGGCTGAGCGCCTGATCGAGGAAGGCCGCGTCACCGTCAATGGCCGCCGCCTGAAAACACCCGCGCTTGAGGTTGGCCCAGAGGACAAGATCAAGGTCGACGGCGCTCCGCTGCCAGCCGCCGAACCTGTCAGGCTGTGGCGCTATCACAAGCCCAAGGGCCTCGTCACGACGAATTGGGACCCGCAAGGCCGCCCGACCGTTTTCGACAACCTGCCGGACGATATGCCCCGTGTCGTTTCCATCGGCCGCCTCGACTTCAACACCGAAGGGCTGCTGCTATTAACCAACGACGGCGCCTTATCGCGCCACTTGGAGCTCCCCTCCACTGGCTGGCTGCGGCGCTACCGCGTGCGCGCCTGGGGCGACATCACCCAGGCCGAACTCGATAAACTCAAGGACGGCATCAAGTACGAAGGCGTGCAGTACGGCCCCATGGAGGCAACCCTGGATTCGATCCAGGCTTCGAATGTCTGGCTCACCATCGGCCTACGCGAAGGCAAGAACCGCGAAGTCCGCAACGTTATGTCCGCCCTCGGCCTTGAAGTTAACCGCTTGATCCGTACCTCTTACGGGCCCTTCCAACTGATGGACCTGAAGCCCGGGCGAACCGAGATCGTTCGCCGCAAGGTCTTGAGCGATCAACTCGGCCCAAAGCTCGCTGAAGAATTCAACCTGTCCGGCCAGGAAGACGACGAAGCGCCAGAGAACGGCCGACCAGCCAAACCATCAAGACCATCTAAACCCTCACGGCCATCGCGGCCCTCAAAACCTCGCCCCACTGGGCGGCCCTCCCGACCGGCAAAACCAAGGACCCGGAAATAATGCGGATTGTCGGCGGGCGATTACGCGGCCGAAGCCTTGCCACGCCCAAGGGCCACAAAACCCGCCCGACATCGGACCGCGTCCGCGAAGCAATCTTCAACGTCCTTGCCCACAGCCCCGATGCCCCCCCGCTCGAAGGCGCCCGCGTCATCGACCTGTTCGCTGGCACCGGCGCCCTCGGCCTGGAAGCAATTTCGCGCGGCGCCAACTACGCGCTGTTCGTCGAAGACAACGCATCCGCCCGCGCCCTCATTCAGCAAAACATCGAAACCTTCGGCCTGCAGGGCAACACGCGCATCTTCCGCCGCGACGCAACCAAACTGGGCCCGGCAAGTTCCCGCGATAAATACACCTTCGCGTTCCTCGATCCGCCCTATGCACGGGGACTGGGCCTGTCAGCCTTGACCGCGCTCAGCGACGGCGGCTGGCTCTTGGATGGTGCGCTAATCGTATTGGAAGAACACAGCGGCCAGGATATCGACCTCCCGCCCGGCTACCGGCTGTTGGATTGCCGCACCTATAGCGACACCTCGGTCACCTTTGCTTCCTACACGAGCCTGGAAGCTGGCACCGGCGGGCCGCAAAACCCATGACGTTCTCGCTCACAGACGACAAGCGCGGCGGCTTGAACGGCTGGCTCGAAGCCGCGCTGTTCGTCCTGGCCATCTCCACCCTCACCGTCATTTACGCCATCGCCCAGCAATCGGGCGCCCACATCGTCGTCTTCATCCTCTATGCGATGGGAATATCGGCAGCCGCGATGCTCGCCCTCACCGGACTGGGCGAACGCCCCCTCAGAACGGCCTTCGCGCGCCAAAGCCTCGTCTTCGGCTTTTCAACCGTCATGCTGGAGGCGTTCTACTTCCTGCTGCTGGGCATCCTGACACCGGCCGAAACCAGCCTGGCCCTCCGCCTATCGGTGCCCGTATCGCTACTCATCGGCTGGCTGTTTTACGCCCGCGACATGTCACCTCGCATTTGGCTGGGCTCTGCAATTATCGTTGCCGCCGTCGTCCCGGTCCTACTGTCGGTAACCGGCGGCGACCGCCTGGTTGCTGCCGTCCTCGCGCTGATCTGTTCGTTGATCGTATCGATCAAGACCTTTGCCAGCGAGTTCCATCCCGCCAACCAGGCCGCCCGCAACGTACACGATAAACTACGCGTCACCGGCCTCGTCGTCATGTCGACAACCATGATCTCCGCAGCAGTTCTTCTGCCGCTTGTCTTGCTCAACGCAACCGGCTTCATCCCCGGCTCCGCCTTCATCCCCGCGCCTGCGGATTTTCTTCACCTGCCAACCATAGTCACCGCCATTGTGCTGGGCGCACCGGTCTTCGTTGCCATGACCTACCTGACGTTTTCTTCCGTCGTGAAAATCGGAACCGAAAGCTTCCTGGCCACGAGCGCTTTCACGCCGATTGCAGTCCTCGCCATTGAAAGCGCCGCCGCCGCCTTCGGCCTGCTCACACTTGGAAAATTCGACACCGCCCTGATGCCCTACCTGATCTTAGGCATCCTTGGCGTCCTCATCGTCGTCCACGCCCGCCATCGCCCCACACGACTTTAGAAAGTGTGGGCAAAAAACAAACCCCACTCGACTTTAGAACATGCCTATCCCGTTAGTTCCGCTAGTACTGCTAGAGGCGACGGGGGGACGCTCGCCTTCAATGGCAAACGGCCGCCGGTCCTTGCAAACGTCCCATCCCCCACAACGTCATGGCCGAGCAGTCGGCCATCCACGCAAGGTGCTGTAAGGGCAGACGTTTTTGTGTTCGCGAAGGTTGAAAGAGGTGCCGGAGCGGGTGGCGTCAAGGAGGGCTGGTAGCGGTTCCCTGAGGCTTGCATGGATCCCGTCCGAACGACGGGATGACGGAGGTGGGGGAGGTGATTTGGGTGGCGCTTCGCGACAGCAATCACTGTTCGATGGCGAGAATTGCAGTCCGGACCAAAGGGGATAGGCATGACTTTAGAAAGTATGGCGCTTTGCTTCAGCAAAGCGAGTGCGACCTATCCACATTTGAAAGTGGTTCTGCGGCAGGTGCATTTTTTCTACGAAAAAATCACCGGGAGCCTGCGCCACCTCCAACGTCCCAACCGCGAGCCAAGCAACGCTCACCCCCACCTGGGAATGCCACGATCACTTGGTCCCGAGCGTAGCGGGTGCGGTGCTGCTGTCGATTGCAAACCGGGCCCAAGAGATGCCATTCCGTCCTCCCCCGTCAAAGGGGGAGGAGCCGCAAGACGTTCGGTGTGGTGGGCCAAGGTTTGAACTGTCAGGAATACGCCCGGTCTATTCGTCCCGGGTTTGTACCCCTGGATTGTACCATCTCGCAGTCCCTGATCTCACAAGGGGAGGACGCCGTCGGCTCCTCTCCCATCGCGCTGAAAGCGCGTCTTCGACACGACGGGGAGAGGACGGGCTGCCATGACTTGCAAGCGACCTGGCGACCGATACCGACCATGCGAATGTCAACGGCCGCGTCTTGGCGTTTGCAAGTCATCTTGGCAGCGCTAGGTGAGGGGGGATGGGGGAATCGCGGCATTTGGCAGGTCAACTTGAAGCTGGCGGTCTAAATGATCCTGGCGCGGATAGGAGGGGGTATCCGCGTCAACCGCAAGCCAAGCATCGGACACCCCCGCCTGGGAATGTCACGATCACTTGGTCCCTGGCGTTTCAGGTGCGGCGCTGCTGTCGATTGCAAACCGGGCCCAAGAGATGACATTCCGTCCGCCCCCCTCAAGGGGGCGGAGCCGCAAGACGTTCGGTGTGGTGGGCCAAAGCTTGAACAGTCCGGAATGCTCACGGTCTATCCTGGCTGGGATGTCCCCGGTCTGTACCCCTGGATTGTACCACCTCGCAGCCCCTGCCCATGTCTCACAAGAAGAGGACGCCGTCGGCTCCTCTCCCCTGGAGGGAGAGGACGGGCTGCCATGACTTGCAAGCGCCCTGGCGAACGATACCG
>JAHZKP010000122.1 GCA_022600345.1 Alphaproteobacteria bacterium
AGAGATTGGCGCAAATCCGCCCGGCCCTTCGGGTTTCCAAGCGGCGGCCGCCCAGTGCGTCGAGCGGCTTGGCCGATCACCCAGATCGACCCGCGCCACTCTCCTGCTGGATCGACTCGCCGCTTGAGAAACAGAATTGAATCGATTTGATCGGAAAGTGCTCTAACGCTGGCCAATGGGTGAAGAAGGCTCGGCGACAAGTTGTCGGTGTTATTCGCGGTGGTAGGGGTGGCCGGACAGGATCGTGACGGCGCGATAGAGTTGTTCGGCCAGGACGATGCGCGCCAGACCGTGGGGCAGCGTGAAGGGCGACAAGGTCATTGTGTCTTTCAGGGCCGTCTTGGCCGCGTTCCCATGTCCGTCGGGGCCGCCGATCAGGAACGCGATTTCGCGCTTGCCAACGTCGCGATGTTTTCCAACCAATCCGGCAATTGCGTTGCTGGTCATGGCGTGCCCACGTTCGTCCAGCAGGACGCGGTGGCCACAGTCGCTGGTTGCCGCCAGCAGGCGTTCGGCTTCATCCTCACGGCGTTGGTCTGCCGGACGGCCACGGGTTTCGGGGAGTTCGATGATTCTGAGTGGGCCTAGCCCGCAGGAGCGTCCCTGGGCGGTTAATAGGCCTGAGTAACGCTCGATCAGGTCGCGTTCGGGCCCTTTCTTCAGGCGGCCGATGGCGGCGATGGTCAGTCGCATCAGGAAGACCTTTTGCGGTATGCCGGTTGGGGGCAGGGTAGAAAGGCGTGCCGCGAAAAAATGCTGGACGGTTGGGGGCGTGCCCCAACCGCTTCAAAGACTGTTCACCGACCGGAACTGGCCGATGGGCCCTCGATCAATGTGCCGTGGGATCTTCCGGGCGGGTGCCAGACCACATCTTTTCCAGATTGTAGAACTCGCGTACTTCAGGCCGGAACAGATGGACGACGATGTCGCCGGTGTCGATCAGAACCCAGTCGCACGTTTCCTTGCCCTCAATGCGGGCGCGGCCGTGACCGGCTTCTTTCAGCTTGTCCTGGATCTGGTCGGCGATTGCGCCGACATGCCGGTCAGTTCGACCAGAGGCGACAATCATAAAGTCGCCGATCGAGGTCTTGCCGGCCAAATCGATGGTGACGATTTCCTCGGCCTTGGCCTCGTCAATCCACGCAACGATCTGTTTCACGAGCTGTGCCGAAGATGTGCCTTTCGACAGGATCTTGGCGGGAGGCTTGCCGGTCATGGCTGCCTCATGCGCATTAGGCATATGGTGTTAGTCGTCCTTTTCCAATCGAACCCAGCCTTGTTGTCCAGGTCCTCTAAGTCCGCGTCGCCACCCTGCAACCGACGCTCACGGTCCAGCCAAAGGGATTGATGGCTCCGGATATAGGTACTCTTTCCAACAATGAAAAGGATAAGCTGATGCGCATACATCCGACAAGGCTAATCCCGCAGTTTATTGCAGTTGGCCTGGGGTAAGGGAATGGGTTGCGTGGTGTTTTGGTTACAGTTTGATGTGCTGGTTACGAAGCGCGGTTGAGGACTGGGGGGAAAGCCTGGCGGTGAGGAAAACCCAGGCGGGTGCCTCAAGGGCGGCCAAATTGGCGGCGTTGCCTTCGTTTTGGCGGTTGCGGGCAAGCGCACCGGCGGCTGGCGACGACAGGGCAGCAAGACGCCATCCGGGGCGGTCGACGACGGCGATGGGCAGGCTGGCAGCGATATCGCGCCAGCGCCGCCATCGATGAAAGTCGGCCAGATTGTCGGCACCCATGACCCAGACAAAACGGGTGTTGCTGAAGCGGTCGATGAGAAACTTGACGGTTTCGGCGGTGTAGGGTGTGCCCAGGTCTGCTTCCAAGCCGGTTGCCTGCATTCCTGGGTGGCGGGCAAGTTTTCGAACTGCTTCAAGGCGGGTTTCCAAGGGGGCAAGCGCGCCGGTCGACTTGAGCGGATTTCCCGGGGTGACCAGCCACCACAGGCTATCGAGGCGCAATCGTTTCAAGGCTGTCGCAGCGACGATCCCGTGACCCTCGTGGGGCGGGTTGAAGGAACCGCCCATCAGGCCGATGCGTGCACCTGGCCAGACAGGCGGCGTTCTTACCTGGAACACTGACGCGGGAGGGTGTTTTGGCGCGTTCACTTCGGCGATCCCGCTGCAAGGCCGACACAGGTCATTTCGGGCGGACCTGTCCGCTGCCGCGAACGACGTATTTGAAGGTTGTTAGTTGTTCGAGGCCGACGGGACCGCGGGCATGCATCCTGCCGGTGGCGATCCCGATCTCGGCGCCCATGCCGAATTCCCCGCCGTCTGCGAACTGGGTTGAAGCGTTGTGCATGACGATGGCGGAATCGACGCGGGCCAGGAATCGTTCAGCCGTGCCGATGCATTCGGTAACGATGCTATCGGTGTGCTGGGAGGAGTAGGTGGCGATGTGTTCTATGGCGCCATCGATGCCGTCGACCGTTTTGACCGCGATGATGGCGTCGAGGAATTCGGTTCCCCAGTCGCCTAGCTGGGCGGGGACCACGCGGTTGTCGGACTTCTGGGCGGCTTCGTCGCCGCGAACCTCGCACCCGGCATCAAGCAGCGCCTTGACCAGCGGGGTCATGTAGTCGTCATGGGCGTTGGCGTCGACGAGCAACGTTTCGGTTGCGCCGCAGATGCCGGTGCGGCGCATCTTGGCGTTGAGGACAATTTCCTCGGCCATGTCGATATCGGCGCCGCGGTCGACGTAGATATGACAGACGCCTTCGAGATGGGAGAACACGGGGACGCGGGCTTCTTCTTGAACGCGGGCGACAAGGCTCTTGCCGCCGCGTGGAACGATGACGTCGATTGCACCGTCAAGGCCGCGCAGCATGTGGCCGACTGCGTCGCGATCTACGGTGGGGACCAACTGGATAGCGTCTTCTGGCAGTCCGGCTTCGCGCAGGCCGTGAGCAAGGCAGGTGAGAATTGCCATGCTTGAATGGTGGCTGTCTGAACCACCGCGCAGGATGGCAGCATTGCCGGACTTCAACGACAGTGCGCCGGCATCGGCTGTCACGTTGGGGCGGCTTTCATAGATAATGCCGATGACCCCGATCGGAACGCGGACCCGGGAAATCTTCAAGCCGTTCGGCCTGTCCCATTCGGCAATGAGGGAACCAACCGGATCATCCAACCGGGCGATTGCCTCCAGGCTTGCCGCGATGCCCTCAATGCGGTCAGGGTCGAGCATCAGGCGGTCGAGATATGAGCCCGGTCTGGCGGCTTCCTCAGCCGCTGTCAGATCGCGTTTGTTGGCATCAATGATAGCAGGCGTATGCTGGCGCAATTGGGCGGCCGCCAGCTTCAAGGCCTCGTCCTTGACCTCCCGCGGGGCGACAGCCAATTGCCGGGCAGCACTGCGGGCTGCCTTTCCCATTGCCAGCATTGCTGCTTCGACATTGCTTTCATGGAGGAGTTTTTGGACGATGGCGTTCATTCTCGAAGGGCTCCGGTGGGGCAGTTTGGTCATTGCTGGAAAAAGTTCGGCTACTACTTTTCCGAATTAAGCTGCTCCACGAAATTGCGCAGCAGTAAGTCCCACCACGACAATGTTTCTCTCAGGTGTTCAGGTGCGACGCCGGTCAGAATAATCGAATGCGTCAGCATCGGTTCACCGCCGGCGGCAATCGATGCGCGGGTTAGCGGGAAGCGGTTGTTCCAGTGGTTGACCCATTCCAGGGAGGCCTTGCCCTCGGGAAACATTGCGCTCATCATTACGTATGGGCTTTTCTGCTGGTCGTTGCGAAACAGGAAAGCAGAGAACGGGATGCCGCTGGTGGAGGCGTGAAGGCCCTTGGTGCCGCTGTCCAATTCGACGATCTCCACGGATATGCCGAAGCTGCGAATTGTGTCCGCGATGGTCTCGATATCCGGATTTAGCGGTTGCGCGTTCGTCATTAGTCAATTCCCCCATTGGTTTCTGGCGATTATTTTCCAGCGTTGTGCAATCGGTGCAAGGCCATGTCGTCACGGTGGATCAGTTCATCCCGGCCGGCGAACCCCAAGATGTCGGATATTTCGCTAGATCGTTTGCCAACGATACGCTCAGCATCCTTGATTGCATAGGCGATAAGCCCGCGCCCGAGTTCCCGGCCATCGAGGCTGCGGATAATGACGGCATCGCCCCTGTCGAAGTTGCCGCTGACAGACCTGACGCCGGCCGGCAGCAGGCTGCGGCCCGACACAAGAGCCGTTTCGGCGCCAGCATCGATCGTAACGTCGCCCTTGGATTCAAGCTGGCCGGAGATCCACCGCTGGCGTGCTGTGACGGGGTCGGATGGCGCAATGAACCAGGTGCACGGTGCACCCTGTGCGATAGCACGCAGGGGATGGTCTCGTTTGCCCGATGCGATGATCATGTCGCAACCTGCCGCGCGGGCGATCTTGGCCGCCGCGATCTTGGTTTTCATTCCGCCGCGCGACAGTTCGCTTCCCGCATCGCCCGCCATGGCTTCGATGGCGGTATCTATTTCGGTGACGACGCCGAGCCGACGGGCGTTGGGCGATGAGCCGGGCGGGGCTGTGTAAAGTCCATCAACATCCGATAGCAGGACCAGGCAGTCTGCATCGATCATGGAAGCGACACGTGCCGACAGCCGGTCGTTGTCGCCGTAGCGGATTTCACTGGTGGCGACGGTGTCGTTCTCATTGACGACGGGAAGTGCGCCAAGCCGAAGCAGGGTCAGTAGCGTATCGCGTGCGTTGAGATAGCGCCGCCGCTGCTCAGTATCGCTGAGGGTCAAGAGAATTTGCGCGGTTGTCAGACCGCGTTTTTGGGCCAGTTCCGAATAGGCATGAGCCAGCGAAATCTGGCCGACGGCTGCGGCGGCCTGACTTTCCTCCAGTTCCAAGGGGCCGGGCGCGAGTTTCAAGGTGCGTCGGCCCAGTGAGATGGCGCCTGATGAAACGAGGACGATTTCCCGGCCGTCGTTGGTCATTGCGGCGAGGTCGTCGAGCAGGGTGCCAAGCCAGTCGGTCTTGAGCCCGCCCGATTGCGGGCAGGCGAGCAGGGCTGAACCCAGCTTTACAACGATGCGCTTATGCGCCGCCCACTCGGGACGAACGGTTGCCTTTTGGGCGGCGTCAGCTTTGGTGGTCTGGGCCATCGGCTCTTTAACCTGGCAGGGGGCTCGTGTTGCGGCACGTGCTGATAGCATGAAATGCGCGGGTGACTAAGCCGGCGGGTGTTGGCTTACAGGCGGGCATGGTGTTCTGGCTACGGTTGCCAGGCTCCGGGCTCGCCGCCTTCTTCGCGCTCTTTTTGTTTCCGGGCTTTTATGATGTGGTCGGTGATGGCGTAGAGCGCTTCGTCAATTCCTTGATGGGAGACAGCCGAGAGCAACAACGGACGACTGCCGGAGACCTCTTTTAGTTCGTCGAAGCGTTGTTGGAGGTCTTCCTTGGATATCGCGTCGATTTTCGACAGCGCGACGATTTCGGGTTTGTCAGCCAATTCAGGGTCGTAGGCGGCCAGTTCGCCGCGCACGGTCTGGTAGGCCTGAGCGACATTAGCTTCAGTGCAATCGACCAGATGCAACAGCACGCGGGTTCGCTCGACGTGGCCAAGAAAGCGTGTGCCCAGGCCTGCGCCCTCGCTTGCGCCTTCGATGAGGCCGGGAATATCGGCAAGTACGAAGTCCTGTTCACCGGCTTTTACGACGCCCAGATTTGGATGCAGTGTGGTGAATGGGTAGTCGGCAATTTTCGGCTTGGCGGCTGACACGGCCGAAAGAAACGTCGACTTGCCGGCATTCGGCAGACCGATCAATCCGGCATCGGCGATCAACTTCATGCGCAGCCAGATGGTCAGTTCTTCGCCGGGAAGGCCTGGATTGGAGTGGCGCGGCGCCTGGTTCGTCGGGCTCTTGAAATGAGCGTTGCCGAAGCCGCCGTTGCCACCCTTGGCCAGCCGCGAGCGCTGCCCTGGCGTGGTCATATCGGCCAACAAGGTTTCATTGTCTTCGGCGAATATCTGCGTTCCGGGCGGCACCTTGATAACGCAATCATCGCCATGGGGGCCGGAGCGGTTGCGCCCCATGCCGGGCGTTCCGTTCTTGGCCTTGTAATGCTGCTGATAGCGGAAATCGATTAGCGTATTGAGATTTGCAACGCACTCGACCCAGACGTCGCCACCCTTGCCGCCGTCGCCGCCATCGGGTCCGCCGTACTCGATGTACTTCTCGCGGCGGAAGGAGATGGAGCCATCGCCGCCCTTACCCGACTTGATGTAGATCTTGGCCTGGTCGAGAAATTTCATTTTGGGTCACACTAGTATTCTGGCTGGCTACGGTTTCGTGGGAGACCGTCATGTCAGCGGTTTGCGAATTGGGCCAAGCGGCGCCAAAGGGTTGGCGGCCGGCTCAATTGGTAGCGCACGGCGGGTTTTTCAAGGCGTTCGGCTTCGCACCAACACTTGCAGTTGCCGATCCGGGTGAAACCGATTTTCTCGATGACCCGTGCTGAAGCGGGGTTATCGCCGAAGTGGCAGCAGGTTACCGCTTCAAAGCCCTCATGTGTGAAGCAATGATTGATCAAAGCGCGGGTGGCTTCGGTTGCGAGCCCCTGGCCCCAATAGGGCTTGCCGAGCCAATAGCCGATTTCTGCCCCGGTCTGATCGCTATTGGCCGTGAAGCCGGTGACGCCGATCAGGGTGTCGTCGAGTTTGATGGCGTAGACCGTCTCGCCTTCGTCGAGGCTGGTGATCCAGTTATGGGCCGCCTCAGGAGTGTAGGGGTAAGGCATTCGGGCGGTCATGCTGGCGACATCCCAATCGCCGCCAAGTGCGGCCACGGCCGGGGCATCGGCCGGGCACAAGGGCCGCAGCACAAGGCGGGTTGTTTTGATTGGGCGTTGGGGCATGGCAGGCGGGAACTCGTTAAATCCTTTTCGCAACCAGGAGAAATTGAAGGCACCAATACAAAGCACCCGCACCGTTTGTTAACAGTGCGGGCGGGTTGTTTCCGTCAGGATTGCGCTATCGGGGTCCGGTCGGCAGGGCCCCAGCTTTTGAGCACGTCCGGCTTATTCGGCGGCTTCAGCGGTTTTTGGCAAAACCGAGATGAACGTGCGGCCGTTGCGCTTGGTGCGGAATTCAACCTGGCCCTCGACCTTGGCGAAGATCGTGTGATCCGTGCCCATGCCTACTCCGGCGCCGGGGTGCCATTTGGTTCCACGCTGGCGGACGATGATGTTGCCGGGGATGACGGCTTCACCGCCATAGCGTTTCACGCCAAGGCGTTTGGATTCAGAATCGCGACCGTTCTTGGTTGAGCCGCCTGCTTTTTTCTGTGCCATCTTGTCTTGTCCTTCAAATTCTCAAATGTTCTGCCGGCTGGTTTAGACGGTCGCGCCGTTCGCGGATGGGTTCGGCGGCGAGGGCGTCCATTGGCTGTTGCATGCCGGCGGATCGCCAGAGCTTAATCAGGCTCCGGCTATTGCGGTGATGCGGACCAGTGAGAGGTGCTGGCGGTGGCCTTTTTTGCGGCGCGAGTTTTTGCGGCGGCGCTTCTTGAAGGCGATGACCTTGGGGCCGCGGGCCTGGTCGACCAGTTCGGCGGTGACCTTGGCGCCTGATACGAAGGGGGCGCCGACTTTGACGGAATCGCCCTCGCCGACCATCAGGACGTCGGAAAATTCGATTGTGGCGCCGGGCTCGCCTTCAAGGCGTTCGATTGTCAGGAGATCGTTCTGGGCGACGCGATATTGCTTACCGCCCGTTTTGATGACAGCGTACATGGCTGACGGGACCTTTTCATTTGTTCATTACGTTTGTTCGCCGGCGCCCGGTTTCATCCAGGTTCCAGAGGGTTTGTTCGCGCCCTTCGGCGCCGCATTCCAAAAGCCCCGTCTTACAGGACCATGGATCGCGGACTTTGAAGCTGGCGGTTGGTATCGGCCGCATCCGTCACCAAATGAAGCTGGTAGCAACGCGTCGCGATAGTCCGCCATTTGCGGCACGGCACCGTCTTTATTCGGCGCGCGCCGTTGTTGGCCTCGGGCAGCGGTTTTTGCGCGGAAGACTGTTGCCTGCCGCGGAAGCGCCGTTTCTCGCCGAAGGGAGCTGATTTGTCAATGGTTCCGGGCGATCTTTGAACGCGGAGGACCAATTGGACATGCTGAACCCATCTTTGCCTGAAATCCCGGTGGTCAATATTGACGGCGACCTGGGCCCCCAAACGCTGGAGGCTGAGCGTGACAGGGCCGAAAAGCTGCTTGATGCTGCAACTTCGCAAGTTCCACGGACGGCGCTTACAGCACTCGATTTCGTTTCGCGGCGGTGGCTCAGCCGGTGGGACCATGCCAGCTTGCCCGAAATCGACAAGGTTGCGGACATGCTGGGACGGCCGGGGGCCTATTTCCTGTCGGTCAATTACGAGTGGGGCTGCACCTGCAGGATCGGGCCATCGCCGGACGGGGACACTGCGCGGCTGGCACGTGTGTTGGATTGGCGGACGCCAGGGCTGGGGCGTTTCGTTATTGCAGCAAGGGTGGCGGCACCGGCGGGCCAGTATCTGGCGATGACATGGCCGGGCTACACCGGGGTTTTGCAAGGGATGGCACCGGGGCGGTTTTCGGCGGCCCTTAATCAGGCGCCGATGCGCCAGCCGATCGGGCTCTATGCCATCGACTGGGCGGCGAACAAAGCTCGCGTCTGGTCGCGGCCACATCCGACTCCAGCCCACCTGTTACGCGAAGTGTTCGAATCGGCGCGAAATTTTACCGAAGCCAAAGCCCGGCTGACGGAAACGGCTATTGCCTCGCCGTGTATTTTCGTCCTGGCGGGGACCAGCGATGACGAGTGTGTGGTGATTGAGCGTGAGGAAGAGCGAGCCCAGGTTCATTCCGGGGCCGGGGTGGCTGCCAATCATTGGAGGGCGGTGGGCTGGCGAGGCTTGGCTAGGGGGCATGACAGCGCCGGGAGATCGCGCGCGCTCAATGGCCTGACACCGAGGTTTGATGGCGACTTCGCGTGGCTGGAGCCGCCCGTACTCAATCCGTTGACACGGCTGGCGATGGTTGCGGATGCCGCTGAGGGCCGGGTTGTTGCGCAGGGGTTTGAGAAAGAGGCGCCAGCAACGGCGCCTCTCGATTTGGTCCTGTAAACTCAAGTGCCGGATGTAAAAGGGCCTTAGCTTTAGCAGGCTGTTGAAAAACTCATGTGGCTCGCGACACCTGTCACTTTTTCGCATTCGGCCAGAAGCGGCGCGCAGCGCGATGTGGGTCTATCGGGCCAGTGCCGCGACGCCGCCGAGGCGAAAAAGTGCGGTGTCCCAA
>JAHZKP010000123.1 GCA_022600345.1 Alphaproteobacteria bacterium
AGTTGAAGGTGATGAGCGCCATCGAACGCTGCCGGACGTCAGCGCTCGGTGGTCATGTCGCGCGTTGCGTGAACGAGACCTGCGGGCACACGCACATTGCTTACAACAGTTGCCGCAACCGGCATTGCCCGAAGTGTCAGGGTGCCGCCGCGCGAGACTGGATGGAAGCTCGCGAAGCCGAACTACTGCCAGTGCCCTACTTCCATATCGTGTTTACACTGCCGGCCAAGATTGCCGACATCGCGTATCAGAACAAGCGCGTCATCTACAGCCTGCTGTTCAAGGCATCAGCCGAGGCGATGCAGACGATTGCCGCCGACCCGAAGCATCTCGGCGCGAAGATCGCGATCACCTCGGTACTGCACACGTGGGGCTCGGCGATGACGCATCATCCGCATGTCCACATGATCGTTCCCGGCGGCGGCTTGTCGGAGGACGGCAGGCGTTGGGTGCCATGCCGGAAGGGCTTCCTCCTGCCCGTGCGTGTGCTCTCAAAACTGTTTCGGCGGTTGATGGTCGAGAAGCTCGTTGCCGCTCACGCTGCTAGTGAACTGAACTTCTTCGGTGCTCATGCCCATCTATCCGATGTGCGCGCCTTAATGAACAGGAGCTGGACCGGGCGTTGGCCCGGCTCCAGCAGTTCTCATCTTGGGAACTTCGGGAGGAATGGCGCCGGCACTTTCGCGCGCATCCGCCCAAGCGCATCTCGAACGATTTATTGCTTCGAGGAATTGCACATCGACTCCAGGAGCAGGCTTTTGGCAGGCTGCCGGCGGCTGCCCGGGCACAGTTGGCACGCCTAGCAGAGAGCGGCAATGAACCAACTACAGCTGCGCGCAAACCAAGAGTGGTGCTCAAGCAAGGCGCGCAGCTCGTTCGCGATTGGAATGGTGAAACGCATACCGTCGAGGTGCTAGACCGAGGCTATCGATGGCGTGGCGAGACGCACAAGTCACTATCTGCCATTGCCCGCAAGATTACCGGTGCGCACTGGTCTGGACCGCGCTTCTTTGGCCTGACCACACGCGATGAGCGGGACCGATGAACAGCGATATAAATCTCGATCGCGTTCAAGCAGCCTTCGCAGCTATCACGGCGGAACTTGAAGATGCTGCGGCCATCGCAGCAGACACGCAAGGCTCCGAGACCAACGCAGAAGCACGATCGGCATTTGCTCGACTTGATCGAATCTTTGCCAACCTGGTCGCGCGCCGATCGGAATTGGAGCGGATGCTGCGATGAAGCGGATAAATTGTGCGATCTACACGCGAAAGTCGTCGGACGACGGTCTGGAACAGGAGTTCAACTCGCTCGATGCCCAGCGCGAAGCCTGCGACGCCTACATCGAAAGCCAAAAGCATGAAGGCTGGATATGCCTGCCGGACCTATATGATGATGGAGGCTTGTCAGGCGGAACCATGGAGCGCCCCGCCCTCAGGCGTCTACTGGCGGAAATCGAATCTGGCTGCGTCAAGGTTGTAGTCGTCTACAAGGTCGACCGGCTGACGCGTTCGCTCGCCGACTTTGCCAGGATTGTCGACGTCCTGGATACGGCAGGTGCGTCGTTCGTTTCCGTAACGCAACAATTCAACACGACCACATCGATGGGGCGATTGACGCTCAACATGCTGCTCTCGTTTGCACAGTTCGAGCGCGAGATCGCTGGCGAACGTATTCGCGACAAGATCGCCGCATCCAAGGCCAGGGGAATGTGGATGGGGGGAACCGTCCCCTTGGGTTACGAGACCGTCGAGAAAAAGCTCGTCATCAACAAGAGCCAAGCTACCGTTGTACGCACGATATTCAAGCGGTATTTGGCGCTTGGTTCCGTGTCGCATCTGAAGAGAGAGTTGGACGCCAAAGGCATCGTCGGTCGGAAGCCGCAGGGCGCGACCCGTCCTTCAACACAGTTTGGTCGCGGCGCTCTCTACATGCTACTGAGCAACCCAATTTACAGAGGCCAAATCCGCCATCGCGACAATATCTTCGCTGGCCAGCACGATGCAATCATCGATCAGGATCTATGGGATCAAGTCCAGGCAAAACTAGCCGAAAACCGGCGGAAACGGCGCTCTGGTGAACACGCAAGATCTCCGAGCCTCCTCACCGGTATTGTGTTCGACGCTGACGGCAACCGGATGACCGCAACGCACGCGAACAAGAGTGGCCGACGATATCGCTACTACGTGACCTCGGATCTGATAACCGACAAGCGCAGCGCGGCACCGTCGGCGATGCGCGTTCCTGCCGGTGATCTTGAAAAGCTCATCCTTGATCGGATGCGGGCCTTGCTCAGTTGCCGAGAAGAGGTTGCATCTGCGTTGCAGCACTTGGCCCTTTCCGCAGCACTGCTTGATGCGATTTGGCATGCCCAGACGGATCTCGTTGAACGTCTGAGTGTAGCTGGTGCCCGCGCACACATGGAAACGGTGCGAGAGCTAATCGTGCGTATTGACGTCGGACCGAAGGCAACCCGGGTGCAGGTCGACCGTCATGCATTGGCTTCGCAGCTTGGCATCGATGTAGATCGGGCGATGACCGAAGGTGCCGAGCCTTTGACGATAGAGATCGACGCGTCCTTGCGTAAAGCCGGACGCGGGAAACGATTGGTCCTTGGGGGCGCGGTTGCAGACCGGCGCAACGATGAACTTATCGGATTGCTGGCGCGTGCCAATGCTGCCCAACAGAACTTCCTGTCTGGCGACTTCGAGAGTCTCGAACAGATGGCGCGCGATAGTGGTCGAGCACGCAGCTATTTGACACGACTCATCCGGCTTTCTTATCTCGCTCCGGATGTCATTCAGACGATCCTCGACGGCAGGCATCCCGTGGAACTCACAGTAAAGAGCTTGATGGCAACTGCAAAAGACCTGCCTCACTGCTGGGACCAACAGCGGAAGATGTTGGGCATAAATTTAGTTGAAGGCCACCGCTAGTGTTCCGACTCCGTCACTTGCTCCCCAAGTGCCCTTGCCGGAACCCTAGCGAAGTATTTGTTTGTGTTTTGGATTCACAGTTTTTGCTCCACGTGGCACCGGAGACAATTGCCTGATCCAAACAATGGACAGTCCGAACTCAGGTCCAATTCTCCAGGGTCCAGGTAACACCGTCCGGTCCGCTAGCCGGAACGTCGGCTGCGTGTCTCGCAGACAGATGGCAATCTGGTTTGCGGTTTTTGGGCTGCAGAGACGTTTGCCCGTGATGCCACCAGATCGGGCTCAGTGTGCGGTCTCTGTTGTCAGCACCTGGCTGAGCGAACGTGTAACCCGCGGAATCAACGGAACGAATTCGGCGCGGGTGGATAGCTAAAAATAATAAGTAAAACAACGGACTAGCTGGCTGGGGCGGGAGGATTCGAACCTCCGAATGCCGATACCAAAAACCGGTGCCTTACCACTTGGCGACGCCCCAACGAGGTGACGGGTGATAGCTGCCTTTTTCAGCTCTTGCAAGGGGCAGAAAAAAAGCCGGGGATCGCAGCCCCCGGCCGTTTGTGCGTTCAGGCTTCGTGTGGCGGCGTTTAATTGGCTCAACATTGCGCAGGCGCATGTTGACGCTTGTTGCTTGGGCTCAACATTGCGCAGGCGCATGTTGACGCTAGGCGCCAACTAGCGATTGGGGAACGGTCTTGGCAAGACGCCGTGCTGCCCCTACCTTGAGCCGCAGCCCAACACTTAGCCCTCGTTGTTTGAGCCGTAGGATCATCGGCTATGCGAATAATTGGCGAAGCGCTCGCGGCCAGCGGCTCGGCCACTTTGAGGAGGCCGGTGGAATGAAATCGCTTGTGTCCGACCTGCTATCGCCAGCAGCACCGCACATGAACCGCCTGGAACCGATTTAAAGGCGCATTCCCAGGCGGGCGGGAAATCCTTGTGAAATGTCAATCAGCGAAATTCGAGTGACAGCGGACCCGATCGTCGGGGCACGGCGGGTGGGTTGCACGCTGGGTGATTGGAAATGCGAGAAGGATTTCCGGCCGAAAGCTGCTTGCCCGGTTGGTACTTGATCGCTATAAATTTCCGCCTTGCCGAAGTGCGTCTACTCCCGATGGACGCGGCCCCTCCAGCGCTCAATTCAGTGCTCGGCAACTCGGCAGATCAATCAGGAATCGGAGCGTGGCGCAGCCTGGTAGCGCACTTGCTTCGGGAGCAAGGGGTCGGGAGTTCGAATCTCCCCGCTCCGACCATTTTTGCCTGGTCCACACTTCCTAAAGTCGTGTGAAGCCACTTTTGTTGGCCCAACATGGGTGAACCCATGTTGGCGCTAGGTGACAAGATACGGCGGGACGGTGTTGGAGCTGTCTTATTGCCCAACACTGCGTAAACGCGTGTTGGAGCTGTCTTATTGCCCAACACTGCGTAAACGCGTGTTGGAGCGGGGCCAAGATACGGCGGGTGATCGTTCGACGATCGGCCTTCAGGCAAGCTGCTTGGCGGCTCGGATCAGGTCGATTGGCAGCGCCTGATGGGGCCGGGCCGACATAGGCCCGAACATCTCAAGCCTCCCAATCAAGCCGTCCCGTCCTCATCCCTCACCAGGCGCACGACAACGTCGATGTGGGAGATGCGCATGCCTTTGGGCGGCTCGGGCAGGCCGTCGATGGAGATGGTATCTGAGGGGATATCCATCAGCTCGCCTTCGGGCTCCAGCAGGTAATGATTGTGGTTCGATGTGTTGGTATCGAAATAGGTCTTGTTGGAATCTATGGCCAGTTCTCGCAGCAGCCCGGCGCGGCGGAACTGGTGCAGCGTATTGTAGACGGTTGCCAATGAGACGTGTTCGCCTTCGGCGGTGACTTCGGCATGGAGTTGCTCGGCCGTCAAATGGCGATCTTCGCCGCCAAACAGCAGGCGGCCAATCGCCATGCGCTGGCGAGTGGGTCGCAGGCCAGCTTCACGCAGGATCGGCTCAATCGAGTCGCTCTTTGTCATCAGTACCCGGCTCAATATTGTTATTTTATTCGGTTTGCTGACTTCGCAGTCCGGCTTCGGTATTGCGCTACAGTTCCTCCGCCCCGCCGGAACGAGGCGACCCGCCCCGACCTTTCGGAAAGTTACCCATTGGCTGATAGGCCGTACACATGGCACAGATATGGCCGTCTGGCGCGCTGCGAAGCGGTCGAACTATAAGACTTTACCGGTTGATGCGCAACGCGTTCGACTGCTGCAATAGTTGATGCCCTTGACGCTCGACGCGTTTACCTTTTCAACGGGTGGGGAGCGGTTGTGAACGGATACGCTGAACGGGCGATGCCCCCAGGGCTGCAATCTGTTTAAGATCAAGTGCTGCAAAGACGAATCAAATGAGGGAACTAGGCAAGGCCCATGGCGGAGCGGCAATCAAGCTATTCATACGAAGACCTTCTGACCTGCGGGCGCGGCGAGTTGTTCGGCCCCGGCAACGCGCAACTGCCGCTGCCACCAATGTTGATGTTCGACAAGATATCTTCGATTAGCGAAGACGGCGGCGCGCATGGCAAGGGCCAGATCGTGGCCGAGCTTGCCGTCGAGGGTAATCCGGCCTGCGATTGGTTCTTCAAGTGCCATTTTCAGGGTGACCCGGTAATGCCTGGATGTCTGGGGCTTGACGCCTTGTGGCAGATGACCGGCTTTTTCCTGGGCTGGCTGGGCGCGCCGGGGCGTGGCCGAGCGCTGGGAGTGGGCGAAGTCAAATTCACCGGCATGGTGGTGCCAGGCGTCAAAAAACTGGAATATGTCGTCGATATGAAGCGGGTGATCCTGCGCCGACTGAAGCTTGCCATCGCGGATGGAACGCTGAAAGCCGACGGCGAGGTCATCTATACGGCAAGTGACCTTAGGGTCGGGCTTTTCGGAGCCGACGAAAAATAGGACGTTTGGTAGCAAGGATCATCGCCTTCACCACCTAAACTGGCAAGGTGTTGCAAGGTGACCATTCGCCTGAGCAGTATTGAAGGCGGTCACGGTCTGGGTTTGCGGTACGCTTCGAACGGGGCGTGCATCATCCAGCCGGCCTGAGAGACAAAAAAGAGAACGAACCGGGCGCGCCATTGTCCAATGTTGGCAGGTGGCGCCGTCGCGACAGGAAGGGACAAATTTATGAGACGCGTGGTCGTCACCGGAATGGGGATCGTTTCCTCAATCGGGAATACGTGTGAGGACGTTCTCGCCTCTCTGAAGGCGGCCAAGTCGGGGATTGGGTTCGCCGATACCTACGCCGAAATGGGATTTCGCTGCCACGTCCATGGGGACCCCAAGCTGGAATGGAAAGACCTCGTGCCGCGCAAGCCGCGACGGTTCATGGAGTCGGGGGTGGCCTGGAACTACATCGCCATGGACCAAGCGATCAAGGATGCGGGCCTGGAAAAGGACCAAGTGGTCAACGAGCGAACCGGCATCATTGTTGGTTCCGGCGGTCCTTCGACGGCAGCAATCGTGGCGGCAGCCGACACCGCACGCAACCGGGGGCCGAAGAAGATCGGGCCGTTCGATGTGCCCAAGGCGATGTGTTCAGGGCCCTCGGCGGCTCTTGCCACAACATTCGAGATCAAGGGCGTCAACTACTCGATCTCGTCGGCCTGCTCGACATCCGCGCACTGCATCGGCAATGCGGCCGAACTGATTGGCTGGGGCAAACAGGACGTCATCTTTGCGGGCGGCTGCGAAGAGCTCGACTGGTCGCTGTCGGTGCTGTTCGACGCCATGGGGGCGATGTCGTCAAAGTATAACGACACGCCGGAAACCGCGAGCCGGGCCTTCGACAAGAACCGCGATGGTTTCGTTATCGCTGGTGGGGCCGGTGTGGTCGTGTTGGAAGAATTGGAGCACGCCAAGGCGCGGGGCGCGAAAATCTACGGCGAGATCGTTGGCTATGGGGCAACGTCCGATGGTTTCGATATGGTCGCGCCGTCCGGCGAAGGGGCTTTGCGCTGCATGAAGCGGGCCATGGAGGGCCTCGATGGCAATGGCATTGGCGGAAAAATCGACTACATCAATCCGCACGCCACGGCGACGCCGGTCGGCGACCAGCGCGAGATGGAAGCCTTGCGCGAATTGTTTGGCAGCGACGTTCCCAAAATCTCGGCGACGAAGTCTTTGACCGGGCATTCGCTGGGCGCCATCGGTGTTCAGGAAACGATCTTCTCGCTGATCATGATGGACAATAACTTTATTTGCGAAAGCGCCAATATCCAGGAACTCGATCCGGAATTCGAAGGCCTGCCCATTGTCCGCGAACGCATCGATAACATCGACCTTAACTGTGTCATGTCGAACAGCTTCGGTTTCGGGGGAACAAATGCCACGTTGGTACTCCGCCGATACGATGGTTAACGCGACTTTGAAGCGCGAGCCTGCTTGCGCGAAACGCAGCGGTGTTACCGGCGAGACTGAAGCCATTGGCTTGGCGCCGATAAAAGCTTCGACAACTGATCGCAATTTTACGCTACCCGAGTGAGGAATACCCCTATGTCAGAGAACGACATTGCAACTCCAGGCCCAATTCTTAAGGGCAAACGCGGGCTTGTAATGGGCGTCGCCAATGAACGCTCGATTGCCTGGGGCATCGCCCGGGTGCTGGCGGGACAGGGCGCTGAGCTGGCTTTCACCTATCAAGGGGATGCCTTTGGCAGGCGCGCCAAGCCGCTGGCTGAATCGGTTGGCTCCAAGATCATCGTGCCGTGCGATGTCGGCGACCTGGATAGTGTCGATAACGTTTTTTCGGAAATCGAAAAGACCTGGGGCAGCCTCGACTTCGTCGTCCACGCGCTGGCGTTCTCTGACCGCCGCGAATTGGCAGGTCGGTATGCGGACACATCGCGCGAGAACTTTACCAACACGATGGTGATTTCGTGCTTCTCGTTCACCGAGGTGGCCAACCGCGCTGCCAAGCTGATGCCCAATGGCGGATCGATGATCACGCTGTCGTATGCAGGCGCGACCCGTTGGGTGCCCTCCTACAATGTCATGGGCGTTGCCAAGGCCGCGCTTGAAGCATCCGTGCGCTATCTCGCGTCCGACTACGGGCCGCAAGGCATCCGGGTCAATGCAATCTCGGCGGGTCCCATGAGGACACTTGCAGGCTCGGGGGTTTCCGATGCCCGCGTGATCTTCAACTATGCCCGCGACCATGCCCCATTGCGGCGTACACCGACACTGGATGAAGTCGGCGGTTCGGCGCTATATTTGCTGTCGGACCTGGGCGGTGCGGTGACCGGCGAAGTCCACTTTGTCGATTGCGGTTATGCGACGGTTGCGATGCCGACGCTGGATGCCCTGAAATCGTTTGAAGCCGGCGGCTCCTAGCAGGCTGTTGAAAAACTCATGTGGATCGCGACACCTGTCACTTTTTCGCATTCGGCCAGAAGCGGCGCGCAGCGCGATGTGGGTCTATCGTGCCAGTGCCGCGACGCCGCCGAGGCGAAAAAGTGCGGTGTCCCAGA
>JAHZKP010000124.1 GCA_022600345.1 Alphaproteobacteria bacterium
CCCGGATAAATGCTGGACGCATTTTCCGGGGACGCAGAATAATTGGTGGCTTTTGGGGGTGGGAATTTCGTTGGCAAGCGAGGGATTTCATCCCTCGCGCACCCTGACCAGGGTCATGGACCCTGGGGTTGGGGTGGTGCGAGGGGACGGTAGGGCGCAACGTGTTGCGCCGTTCCGCCATTGCGGCTGCCGATGACGGAGTGGCGTGAACCCGTGCTATTTGCGTTCCCGGAAGCTCATGCGGCGAAGCAAATGAGCTTCCGGGATCCTGCCGGTTGGTTGAATTTGTATCGACCTGCCGCATGGTGGGAAGACCCCGGATAAATGCTGGACGCATTTTCCGGGGACGCAGAATAATTGGTGGCTTTTGGGGGTGGGAATTTCGTTGGCAAGCGAGGGATTTCATCCCTCGCGCACCCTGACCAGGGTCATGGACCCTGGGGTTGGTGCCGATGAGGTTTGGTGGCGGCGCGAGCGATGATCGGCGCAACACGTTGCGCCCTACGGTACGTACCCCGCCTAACGTCTCTTGTGGGGCAAAAGTGAGCGTCGATTGGCTGTCGCTCTGGAGCTTCCGCTCGATTACCAATAACCGTACCGGGGGCGGAGCGGCAAGCTTGGACGTCGAAATGTAGCGCTTAGAGTTTCAAAGCCTCTGTCGAACACAAACTCTGTTCCACGCTCGAACATCGTAGCCGTTTGCAGCATGGGAGCGTCGGCCCACCCCCTCACAAAAACGAATAGGGATCGATATCGACTTGCAGGCGGATGTCGCCTTTGAAGTTGGGGAGGCGGGAGAGCCATTCGCGCAGGTAGCTTTGAATATCCAATTCGCGGGGGGCTTTGACCAATAGCCGCCAGCGGTGGCGGCCTCGGATGACGGCGATGGGGGCTTCGGCGGGGCCAAGCACCATGATCTTTTCAGCCGCCGGCGCCCGATGGGCAATTTCGCGGGCGACCTTTTCGGACAGCTCCTTATCCTTGGTCGAAACGATCAATGCAGCGAGGCGTCCGTATGGCGGCAACATTCCAGCTTGGCGTTGGGCGATCTCGCGGTCGAGGAAGGCTTCGCGGTCGCCTTGAATAATGGCGGCCATCACCGGGTGTTCGGGCAAGTGGGTCTGGATGAAGGCGCGGCCGCGAACTTGGGCGCGCCCGGCGCGGCCCGTCACCTGATGCAGGAGCTGGAAGGTGCGTTCGCCAGCGCGTGGGTCTGCGCCCTGAGCCAACCCCAGATCGCCATCGACGATGCCGACCAGATTGAGGTTGGGGAAGTGGTGGCCTTTGGCGACCAACTGCGTGCCGATGATGATATCGGCTTCGCCCGCCTCGATCTGCTTGATGACCTTGCGCATCTCGACCAGGCCGGGGATCAGGTCGGATGACAGAAGCGCCAAACGTGCTTCGGGGAAGCGCTCGGCGACTTCCTCGGCGACGCGTTCGACGCCGGGGCCGCAGGCGGTCATGGTGCCCTCTTCCTCGCACTTCTGGCACTTCTCGGGAACGGGCAGGGAAAAGCCGCAGTGGTGGCAGTTGAGGCGCTTCTTGAAGCGGTGCTCGACCAGCCAGGCGGTGCATTGCGGGCATTCGAGGCGGTGGCCACAGGCGCGGCATAACGTGAGCGGCGCATAACCGCGGCGGTTGAGGAACAACAGGCTTTGCTGGCCGCGCTCCAGGCACTGGGCCATTTCGTCAACAAGGCGGGGGGCGAGCCAGCGGCCCTTGTCGGGCTGTTCGCGGCGTAAATCGATGGCTTCGATTTCGGGAAGCTCCGTGCCCGAAAAGCGGCCCGGCAGAATGAGGTGGCGGTACTTGCCGTTGCGGGCGTTGACATGGCTTTCAATCGACGGTGTGGCGGAGGCCAGCACGATTGGGAAGCCGCCCATGTGGGCGCGCACCACCGTCATGTCGCGGGCGTGGTAGTTGACGCGGTCATCCTGCTTGAAGCCGCCGTCGTGTTCTTCGTCGACGACGATGAGGCCGAGGTCGCTGTATGGCAGGAACAGGCCGGAGCGGGCACCGACGACAACGCGGGCTTCGCCGGTTGCGACCGCCTTCCAGAGCCGCCCGCGCTCAGGCCCGGTCATGGCGGAATGCCACTCGACGGGTGCGCAGCCGAAGCGGGCCTCAAAACGGCCCATGAACTGGCTGGTGAGCGCGATTTCGGGCAGCATGATGAGGACCTGGCGGCCCTTTTCCAGGGCGCGGGCGACGGCCTCGAAATAGACTTCGGTCTTGCCCGAACCGGTGACGCCATCGAGCAGGGTGACGGAGAAGTTGGCAGCATCGACTGCGGACCTGAGGCCTTCGACGGCGCGTTCCTGAGCCTCAGAAAACTCAACCAGCGCATGGGTCGGGTTGGGGCGCGGACAGCGTTTTTCAGGGATGGCCGCTTCGACGAGGCAGCCCGATTTAACCAGGCCGTCAATGACGCCGCTGGTGCAGTTGGCGGCGCGCGCTAGCGTTGCCTTGGGGCGGATCAAGCCATCGGCTGCGATTTCGAGCGCGCGCTCGCGGGCCGGTGTCATGCGCGGAGGATGTGCTGCACCCGGCACCAGGGTGACGCCGAAGCGGGGCTTTGAGGGTTCGAACACCTCGCGGGCCGACATCATCATGCGCGAGACCATGCCCAGCGGGCTGAGGGTATAATTGGCGATCCACTCGGCAAACCTGAGCGACAGCACGGGCAGGGTCGGCACGTCGAGGACTTCGTTGACGGCCTTCAGACGCTTGGGGTCAAACTTCTTGGTGCGGGCTTCCCCACAGGGGCGATCCCAGACGATGCCGATGCGCGACTGATTGCCAAACGGTACGCTGACAAAGCTGCCCGCGGGCGGGGGCCCGCCTTGCGGGGGGAGGTAATCATAGGTCTGATCGAGGGCAACGGGCAGCAGCACAGGCACCAGGATCTTTTCAGACCCGGCGTCTTTTTCGTTCACCGCAAAATCGAGTAGGCTATCCAATCTGGCCGCCGCTGCTATAAACCGCTAGAAAGTCGCGAATCATTTGGATAGTAGGGCAGCCGTTAGGGCAAGCCTGGGGCAAGGAACAAACATGAAATTCTTCGTCGACACCGCGGATGTGAAAGAAATCAAGACCCTTGCAGCGACCGGCCTTTTGGACGGGGTGACGACGAACCCGTCGCTGATCGCCAAATCAGGGCGCGACTTCAAGGAAACGATCGCCGAAATCTGCGAAATCGTGCCGGGTCCGGTTTCAGCCGAAGTGGCAGCGACGGAAGCCGATGCCATGCTGGTGGAAGCCCGCGAACTGGCCAAAATCGCCAAGAACGTGACCATCAAGGTTCCGCTGACAATGGACGGGCTGCGCGCCTGCAAGGAATTGTCGGGCGACGGGCTGATGGTCAACGTCACGCTTTGTTTCAGCGCCAACCAGGCGCTGCTGGCGGCCAAGGCGGGGGCGACGTTCGTATCGCCGTTCATCGGGCGGCTCGATGACATGGGGCAGGACGGCATGCTGCTCATTCGCGAGATCCGCCAGATTTATGACAACTATCCCAACCTGACGACCGACATTCTGGCTGCTTCCATCCGCACGGTGAACCATGTGCGTGAGGCAGCGTTGATCGGGGCCGATGTTGCGACCATTCCACCATCGACGCTGAAAGCGCTGGTCAAGCACCCGCTGACCGATAAGGGCCTGGAAGCGTTCCTGGCCGACTGGAAGAAGACGGGGCAGAAGATAGTCTAGTATTTGCGCCTTCAGATGCCCACCGCTTCGCGGCATCCGGCGCCGTACGATCCTCCGCAACGTTTCAGATTCCCATGGGCGGCTTTGCGGTGGTGGTGGTCCACTCTTTCTAAAGTCGTGTGGAGCTGGCGGCATCTGGCGCCGTACGATCCTCCGCAATACCTTGTTGCGTCTTCGCACTTATTCTAGAGGATGATGAGAATGAGTGTCTCTGTACTTGGGGAATTTTGCATAGTCGTTAGAAAGTGTTCTGTTCAAAAGGTTTGCCGCGATGAGCGCAAGTTCCTGAGGAAGATCGGCTACGTCGATACGTTTGAGGAAGATCTAGATTTTTTGTCACTAGGTCCACTCTTCGGCGGTGAAGCAATGGCGGAGTTTGAACAACGTCTTGGCGATGTCGGTTTAGAATTTTGGGAAGATTATCATTGCCTCGCAATAACTCATCCCGATTGGCTTGTTCTGAAAGCCACTGTTGCAGATTAGGGAGTAGTGACTCGCGTGACGATTGTCCGCCGCGGCCCGAACAATTCGTCCTCCCGGCGGAGGTCGGGATCTAGCAGGCTGTTGAAAAACTCATGTGGCTCGCGACACCTGTCACTTTTTCGCATTCGGCCAGAAGCGGCGCGCAGCGCGATGTGGGTCCATCGGGCCAGTGCCGCGACGCCGCCGAGGCGAAAAAGTGCGGTGTCCCA
>JAHZKP010000125.1 GCA_022600345.1 Alphaproteobacteria bacterium
CTTGCGGTAAGCGGTCTATGAGCTGGAAAACAACTGCGGCCTGTTCGGCAACCATAACGTCGTGAAGGGCATCCATCGCATCGTCATGCCGGCCGCCGTAAAGCCAAAGCGCTGCTGCATTTGACACGACCAGCAAACCCAGAATGAGAACGAAGGCGCGGCCGCGCAGAGTGTCGAGATAGCGTCTCAATGTTCCGCCTCCTCGACGTCGGCGGTAAACATATACCCCTGCTGACGTATTGTCTTAATGATATCCGAAGCATCCGTATGGGCAGAAAGTTTGCGCCTCAACCGCGCTATCTGCATGTCGACGCTGCGGTCAAACACTCCCGGTTGGCGCCCGCTGGTAAGATCGAGGAGCTGGTCGCGGGTCAATATGATCCCAGGCCGCTCGGCAAACACACGCAGAAGGTCGAATTCGCCGTCCGTCAGTGTTATCACCAAACCGTTTGGTGAAGTCAGTCGGCGCGACCGGCAATCTAAGGTCCAACCTGCAAATAAAATGGAGCGCCCGAGAGTTTGGCGCATCACTGGTGGGAGCAAATTGGATCGTCGAAGTACAGCGCGGATGCGAGCCACAATTTCTTCAGGGTTGAAGGGTTTGGTCACATAGTCATCCGCTCCGACTTCCAGTCCCACGATGCGATCCGTATCCGAACCCAAAAGCGTAAGTAGGATGACCGGCGTGTCAGATGTCTTGCGCAGTTCCCGGCACAGGCTCAGGCCGTCCTCTCCGGGCATAACTCGGTCGAGGACGATGAGGTCTATCCTGGCGGTCTTCAAAACCTTGCGCATTTCTATTCCATCTTCGGCAGTGTCCACCTGAAAACCGTTCTTGCGCAGGTGTCTTGCCACAAGTTCCCGGATCTCCCGATCGTCATCGACGATCAGTATGTGCGGTAGAGTTGTGTTCACGAGCCTGCCCCTCCAACGTTCCACTGACTGGTATATCCGGCGTTCCGGCCGGACTAAACATGGATTTGGTAACGGGATGTAACAATTGGGCCTCCTGTGATCGTTGGTTACCACCCTTTGCTGGTGCATTTTCTATTCTCGCTTATCTTAAATCCATCGGCGGTTCGATGAATGCAATCGCTGCAATTCACTGAGATAAAAAAGGAGAAAAGGTCATGAAACAATTTATCCTCGTTAGCGCTCTCATTGCGGCCCTCGGTATGGTGACCACGGCTCAAGCCCATATTGTAAAGCCGGATACTGCGCCGATCGATACGACCATTTTTGATGATATGGGCGATTAGGGTCGAAACGAACTCCGAACCATTGAAAAATATAGAAGGGAAAAAGAAAATGAAACAACTTGCTCTTATTGGTGTACTCATTGCGGCCATTGCCGGCGCTACCGTCGCTCAAGCCCACACACCAACGCCTCAATCTCCTCCGCCTTTCGATTGGACCGTCTTTGAAGGTGATTGATTCAAACAACAGTTTGTTTGTTGGAGGCCAAGAGCTGTTTCGCTCTTGGCCTTCTTCATTAGATTTAGTTTTTCGACCGTTGTGCATCCTGCAATCGTCTCACATGCTTCGCGTGATAATCGCGTGATAGGCATAGCCACGATAGAGTGATGCAAATTCGAGCTCGGAATATTCGTTGTCCAGCCGCTGCCTCAGCTCAGCCTCCATATCCTTCTGCGGGAAAACCCCAAACTGCCTCAGCCACGCACGCAGAGTCGACCTGAAAAGCCTGGGCAACCGCTCCTGCTCGCCGAAATCGACGAGATGCAAAGAGCCGCCGGGCTTTACAGCGCGAAAAGATCTATCAAGCGCAAGCTCCCAGTCGGGAATAATGCACAGAGAGTAAGCGACAAACACTCGGTCAAAGCCATTCTGGCCAAATGTTTCAACGGGGTCGAACTTGGTCGCATCGGCTTGCGCGATTATCACCCGATCGCTCAAGCTCTTTTTCTCGACATTGTTTCTCGCAGTGATCAGCATCTGTTCAGACAGATCAAAACCAAAGCATTTCGCCGTCGGAAAGGTTTGCGCTGTGTGTATCAAGTTCCGCGCTGTTCCACATCCGACTTCAAGGACCGAGCCGTCCTCTGGAGTGTTAAGCGATGAGATCATGTGATCTCGACCCAATAGATATGCTTTTCGCGTGACATCGTAAAAATATCGCTGATAGCGGTACATCTCGTCCATTCTATTGGTGTCGTTAGTCGTTGCCTGCATTGTTTCTCGCCTCCCGAAAATTGGTTATGCCCAAATAAGATAATTTAGGAGTGATGATGGTTTTTCGCATGCTGTACATTTCTTAGGAATAGCCACTCCAGTAGGAAAATGGTTAGAATTGATATTGCTGCAATAATAATTATCCAAACATCGCTGCTGGCCTTAATCCACAAAAATGCACCCAAGGCTGTGAGATCAAGTGCAATGGCTGTTACTAGCACGGTGGTATTCGCATCGATTTCTGCTCGTAGGTGGCGCAATACACCCCAATGTACGGCAATATCCATAACGAGATAGAATATTGCCCCAAGCGAAGCGATGCGGCTCAGGTCGAAAAACGCCGCGAGAATACTGGCGAGGACAACGGTGTAAACGAGTAGGTGGCCCTGCAGCTGCCCCGTCATGCCAAAGTGCCTGTGTGGGATCAGCTTCATTTCCGTCAACATGGTGAGCATACGCGAGACGGCGAAAGTGCTGGCAATCAAGCCCGACGCGGTTGCGATGATTGCGATGGCAATCGTAAATCCAACGCCGTACGTGCCAAGCGACGGGCGCGAGGCCTCCGCGAGCGAGTAGTTCTTTGCTGCTATGATTTGATCGATCGTCAGGCTGTTCTGAACAGCGAGAGCCACAAGAAGATAGACAACAAGACAGATAGCGAGCGAAATCATGATGGCCCGCCCGACGTTTTTTGAAGGGTTGACCAGCTCTCCGCCGCTGTTGGTGATTGTCGTAAATCCCTTGTAGGCAAGGATTGCTATCGCGACGCCAGCGATAAACCCTTCGGGCGAAGCTTCAAAGCCCCTCTCGATGGGAAAAACGGTTGGTATCGTTATGCCGGAAGCCCAAAGTGCGGCGACTGCGAAGATAACAATACCACCGATCTTGATGACCGCAGACATACTGGACACGCGTTCGACGATCGTATTTCCCGATATATTCACCAAGTAGGCGAACCCGATCAGGGCGACTGCGATGGCCGAAAGCAATAGAGGCGATGGCTCGGCATCGAAAGCACGCATGGTGTAGGTTGCAAACGTGCGTGCCACGAGGCTCTCGTTGATGATCATCGAACCTGCCATGAGTAGCGCAGATGCGCCTGTCACAACTCCCGGCCCATAAGCCTTCTGCAGGAACATCGCGATACCGCCCGCGGAAGGGTAGGCAGCGGCCAGCTTGATGTAGGAGTAGGCGCTAAAGGCGCTCACCACGGCAGCAACCAAAAAGGCCATTGGCATGAGGGGACCCGCAAGCTCTGCGACCTGTCCTGTCAATGCGAAAATGCCGGCACCGATCATGACGCCGGTCCCCATGGCAACTGCGCCCTTGAGGGTCAAACTTCCTGCTTTGTATTGATTATCCAAGTATCAATTCCTATTGGTTTGAACCGACAATGATGCACAAATTGCCATGGGAGCACTTGAGGCTCCGAATAAGCTCTTACCTGCCGGGTCACAGCCTTGCGGTGCGCAGCCTCAGAGCGTTCCCAATGACCGAAACCGAGCTGAGGCTCATGGCGGCGGCGGCGATGATCGGCGATAAGAGCAGGCCGAAGACTGGATAGAGAACACCGGCTGCAATTGGGACGCCAAGCGCGTTGTACGCAAAGGCGAAGAACAGGTTTTGCTTGATGTTGGTCATGGTCGCTTGCGACAGCCTTCGGGCCCGGACGATGCCGCGCAAATCACCCTTGACGAGTGTAATGCCTGCGCTCTCGATTGCGACGTCCGCCCCCGTCCCCATAGCGATTCCGACATCAGCCTGGGCCAAGGCCGGAGCATCGTTGACGCCATCTCCCGCCATGGCGACCTTCGAACCAGCTGCTTGCAGTTCGCGAACGATCTCGGCCTTCTGATCGGGAAGAACGTCAGCTCGGACCTCGTCGATGCCAAGCCGGCCAGCGACGGCCTTTGCGGTGCGGGCGTTATCGCCCGTCACCATGACGACCTTGAAGCCTTCGTCGTGCAGGAACCTGATGGCTTCGGCAGTCGTATCCTTGATAGGGTCGGCCACCGCAACGAGACCTGCCAACTTTGCATCGACCGCAACGAACATGGCGGTCTTGCCTTGATCGCGCAGCTCATCGGCCTTTTCTACGAGTTCGGCTTTTTCGACTCCAAGAGCCTCCATCATTGCGGCGTTGCCCAATGCTACGTCGCGCCCGTCGATGCGTCCCTGCACGCCCTTGCCGGTGACCGCGTTGAAGTCGGAGGCTTTGGCGATCTCGATGCCTTTCTCCTGCGCTCCCGACACAATAGCTTCAGCTAGTGGATGTTCGCTGCCGCGTTCAAGACTTGCGGCAAGGCCAAGAAGTTCTGTTTTTTCAGAACCATTGACCGCGATGACATCTGTGAGTTGAGGCTTGCCGACGGTGAGTGTTCCGGTTTTATCGACGATCAACGTGTCGACATCAGCGAACCGTTCCAGCATCTCCGCGTTTTTGATCAGCACGCCCGCCTGTGCGCCGCGTCCTGTTGCAACCATTATGGACATCGGCGTTGCAAGTCCAAGGGCACAAGGGCAGGCAATAATGAGAACCGAGACAGCGGCGATGAATGCGTAAGCAAGGGCTGGTGCCGGTCCCCAAATCGACCAAGCGATGAAGGCTACAATCGCGACAAGCAGCACAGCGGGTACGAAATAGCTGGCGACTGTATCGACCATCTTCTGGATGGGCGCGCGGCTGCGTTGCGCTTCGGCGACCATGTTAACGATCCGGGACAGCATCGTGTCGCCGCCGACTCGTTCGGCTTCCATGACGAAAGAACCGGTTTGGTTGAGCGTGCCACCGGTGACCGTATCCCCGGCTGTTTTCTCAACAGGAACCGGTTCGCCGGTGAGCATGGATTCGTCAACCGACGAACGACCTTCGGAGACAATACCGTCCACGGGAATAGAGTCGCCTGGCCGAACGCGAAGCATATCGCCAGTCTGAACTTCCTCTAGGGAAATCTCTTCGTCAGCGCCATCAGACGCAACGCGCAGTGCCGTCTTCGGGGCAAGGTCAAGGAGGGCGCGGATAGCGCCACCGGTTCGCTCGCGAGCTCGCAACTCCAGAACCTGTCCAAGCAAAACCAGCACGACGATGACAGCGGCGGCTTCGAAGTAAACAGCAACTGATCCCTCAGCCCCTCGGAAGGCAGCGGGAAAGATGCCCGGAATGATCGTCGCGACGACGCTGTAGAGGTAAGCCGCGCCCACGCCAATACCGATAAGCGTCCACATATTCGGTGAACGATTGACGATGGAGTCCTTGCACCGGACAAAGAACGGCCACGCCGCCCAGAGGACGACCGGGGTTGCTAGCGCGAATTCGATCCAGTCCGCGATCCGCTCGCCGATCCACTCGCGGATCGGGAACCCCAGATGGGGGCCCATCGCGAGAACGAGTATCGGCAGTGTTAGAAGTGTGCCAACGATCATGCGGCGCGTGAAATCAACGAGTTCCGGGTTCGGACCCTCATCGCCTGTCGGCACACCCATCGGCTCAAGGGCCATGCCGCAGATCGGACACGTGCCGGGTCCTTCTTGGACGATTTCTGGATGCATGGGGCAGGTGTACTGCGTGCCCGCCGGCATCGGCTCTTGGGTTGGAGGGCCGTCGGCGTATTTTTCGGGATCGGACTCGAACTTCTCCTTGCACCGTGTTGAGCAGAAATAGACCTCGCGCCCATCATGGAGCGACTTGTTCTCGGTCGTCGCAATATTGACGCTCATTCCGCAAACCGGATCGATCGCTTTGATATCGTGGCCGTCATCGAGTGCGGCGTTGGAGGGATCGCTTGCACCATGGCTGTGATGGGCGCACTGTGAATTGGACATTATTAACTCTCATGTTTTTCCGTTAGCAGCCGGTTCTCGCAGACCGTAAAGGTAAGACAATCGGGAAATCTCGGTACGCCAACGCTATACGGGCTTATTCGATCACTGCGTGTCGCGACGCTGCTGATTCTTCTCCTCGTCAATCTCACCGCGAGCGAAACGTTCGTCGAGAATTGCCGGCACACCTTGTTTCGTTTCGGAACTCGCTGACGTTTGGCCAACCCCTCGGACAAGCCATACAAAAAGGAGAATCAAGAGAACAGGAAGACCGATCATAGCGATCGGTCCGAACCACATTCCTCCCCAACTGTGCAACCATTCGATTCCATACACGTTTGCACCTCTCAATTCGGCTTGACCTTCCCGTCGGTGGAAGCGGCAGGCTTACGAACGCAGGCAATCTCGCCTGGAAGGCAGTGTTGCGGCCTCCACTTGGTGGAAGGTCAAGAAACATCTGAAAACAATTTTGAGGAATCCGACATCGTAGCAGCACTGCCGACAGAACGGCGCTCCGCGCAAATTTTTGTTACCAGAACGTTGTTTGACAGACATCAACGATTAGAAATCCGGACTGGCTTCTGATTAATCAGATCTGGCGCAGTAACTGAATGCTTTCGAAGTGTGGGTCTTAAATGAAAAACCGGATAGTAAAACTAATCCTACTTATGCTGATTGCGGCGCCGCTGTCGGGCTCGTTGGCTTGTCCGGCGTTTGCCCATCTTAGCAATGTTCATCAAGCGGGCTTCAAGCCCGTCGCTCAGCCTTTGCCACTGGCTGAGACCTCTATTAATAGCGCGGAGTTGATAGGTACGTCCGGCTTTCCAGCATCAAGTCAGTCCTCAAGGCACTTAGCGTGGGCAGGTCCTTCGGATAGCGCGAATTGTGCCACGTTCTGTCGAGGTGAGTGTGGGGATGCCGACTGCGGCGATTGTCAGGATTGTTGCTCAACATGCAACTCATGTGCTGCGTTCCATGGCGCTTTGGCTTCTCCGAATGCCATCGTCTTTGATGACCTGAGGACGGGTGGGTCTGTTGTGCTGAGCACATACCTTGCAGACGGCCGTACGCTGGCGCCCGAGCCTCCGCCCCCCAAGTCTTAAGCGGCTCATGACTCTCTGCGCCAGCGATCAAGCCGCGCGCAGATGAACCCCATGGAATTATCGAAACTTACCGACATCGCGCTGCGACCCTGGTGCGGATCGCGCACGGACCCGATCAGTCGTTTTAGTCGATGTGGGGCAGGTGTCGGCGCTTGGTAGACTGACAAATAAGAAGGAATGATATCGTGAAACTTTCCAGAACTACTCTCGTCCTGATCACCGCGGCTGGCCTAGCTGTCAGCACGGCGTCTTATGCTCAGAAATCTCATGAAGAGCACCATCCCGGTGCGCAGCCCGGTAAGATGGCACAGGGCAAGGAAATGCCCATGGAAAAGGGCATGAAGCCATCGGAAATGCCGCAGAGAGGCATGAAGGGCAAAGGCATGATGATGGACGGTAAAATGGGCCCCGGAATGATGGGAAAGGGGATGATGAAAGGCGGCATGATGGGCCGAATGAGACAGGGCGGCATGATGGGTCGCA
>JAHZKP010000126.1 GCA_022600345.1 Alphaproteobacteria bacterium
ATCCGTAAACCTCACTAGACTCAACAGTTATGCTAGTGTGATTCAGAGCCCGAGAATTCGCTCCGAGGCTGCCGCATATGATCGGCGAATTCCTGACTCATCACACCAGACGCCACCCGCTCCGGCGCCTCTTTCAACCTCCGCGAACACAAAAACGGTCGCCCTTACAGCACCTTGCGTGGATGGCCGACTGCTCGGCCATGACGTTGTGGGGGGATGGGACGTTTGCAAGGACCGGCGGCCGTTTGCCATTGAAGGCGAGCGTCCCCCAGTTGAGTTTAGCTGTACCAGCGGAACTAACGGGATAGGCACAAGCTTGCGCCGTGTTGAGCACCGGAAATGTTGGCAAAAAAGGTTCCAGCATGCCGCAACGGCCCGTGAGCTAAAAAGCTACGGCCGCCCCGGTCCACTACCGCCGGCGCCGGGTAGATCGCTTGGATCGCTGGTATCCTTCTTGATCCGCTGGATCTGGCGGGTATGGACCAATTCGTTCTGCGCGATCATGCAGTCTTTATTCTTGTCGAGGATCTGGAACGCCGGATTGGGCTTGCCGGTCATTTCCCGCAACGCCACCTTTCCGTCCTTGTTGGCATCGAAGTAGGCATGATCGGCGGTCTCGAACAGCCGATCCGCCCGGATAACCTTTTGATACTCCTCCGGTGTCAGCATCCCATCCCGGTTGACATCACCCTCTGCGAACAGCTCGGAAGCATACCGCTGCCACTCATCGCAGGTGACCGAATTGTTCTTGTCGAGATCCCATGTCGGCGCCGCGCTGACAAACAGCAGCTCCTTGGAGGATTTTTTGGCAAACGGCGAACTACCGCCGCCGCAGCCAGCAACCGCCAGCGCCGCACAACCGATAATCGAAAGAATGTAAGACCTTGCAAGCATTTCAGCTTTTCTCATCTATGACCGCCCACCCGAATCTAGCCCCGATTAGCCCTGTTCACTGGCGATGTCCATCGTTCAACCTCGCGAAGGTATGTGTTCATACACCTTGACAAGGCCCGCCCATTCGCCCAGAAATCGCTTCAAATCAGCGAAATGGCCCGTTCAACCGAGCCACCCTTTTGCACAGATTACTTGGCCCGAATAACGGCAGGCCGGGAAATTGGAGGCGACGGGGTCCCCATCCGCCGGCGAGATTCGCCCGTGGATGCTTTTTCGTTTGGGCCTTATTTATCTTCGCACCAACGCGAGTTGGGCAATCGACATCGCGTCTTGGAAAGTCGAATTCATGATCAAGGTTTGGGGGCGCAACACCTCCGTCAACGTTCAAAAGGTGCTCTGGGCACTGGAAGAACTCGGCCAGAACTTCGAAAGGGTCGATGTCGGCGGCCCTTTCGGCGGCCTCGACACGCCCGAATTTGCCAAGCTGAACCCGAATCGCAAGATTCCGGTCATCGAAGATGATGGCCTGGTCTTGTGGGAATCGGGCGCAATCGTCCGCCACCTTGCCGAAACCTACGGTGCAGGAACGCTTGCCCCCAAAGATGCAAAACAGCGCGCAATTGCGGCACAATGGAGCGATTGGTGCGTCACCACCCTTTATCCCGACGTAATCGGCGGATGCTTCCAACAGTTGGTCCGGGTCACCGCCGCTGAGCGCGACAATGCCGCAGTCAGGCAGGCCGCCCAGCGTGCCGGCGAGAACCTTCGCGGTCTGGATGGCACCCTGGCCGATACGCCGTTTATCGCCGGAGACGCCCTATCGTTTGCTGATATCATCGTTGGAACTCTAATGTATCGCTACATGACGATGCCGATCGAGCGCCCTGAACTGCCCAACGTCGAGGCCTGGTATCAGCGCCTCACCGAGCGGCCCGCCTATCAGACCCACGCCATGCTCGACTGGCAAAAAATGAAGATACCCGGCGCTTAAACCACCCGACCGCAGCATTACAACGACGCGGTAGGTAGATTGCCAGCCCAACACGACCTTGGGAAGTGTTGGCCATCCAGCCCAACACGACCCTTGGAAGTGTTGGCAATATCGAAGAGATAAGATGTTTCAATCGCTGACAGATCGCCTATCGGGCGTATTCGACAAGCTCACCAAGCGCGGGTCCCTTTCGGAATCCGACGTCAACGAGGCGATGCGCGAAATCCGCCGCGCGCTGCTCGAAGCCGACGTTGCCCTCGATGTGGTCAGACCGTTCATCGACAAGGTCAAGGCCAAGGCCATCGGCCAGGAAGTCCTCAAGTCGGTCACGCCCGGCCAGATGGTCGTCAAGCTGGTCAACGACGAACTCGTTGCCATGCTGGGTTCCGATGCCGATCCGATCGACCTTGGCGCCGTCCCGCCCGTTCCCATCCTGATGGTCGGCCTGCAGGGTTCTGGTAAGACGACATCGACCGCCAAGATCGCCTACCGCCTGCGCACCAAGGACCGCAAAAAGGCCCTGATGGCCTCGCTCGACACCCGTCGTCCAGCGGCCCAGGAGCAGCTCAAGGTCTTGGGCGAACAAACCCAAGTCGACACCCTTCCCATCGTTGCCGGCCAATCGCCCCTGCAGATCGCCAAACGCGCCATGGATGCGGCAAAGCTCGGCGGCTACGATGTCGTCCTGTTGGATACCGCAGGCCGCGTCACCGTCGACGAAGCGCTGATGGCCGAAGTCGCCGAAGTCAAGGCGGCCACCAACCCGCATGAAGTGCTGCTCGTCGCCGACAGCCTCACCGGCCAGGACGCGGTCAACACCGCCAAGGCCTTCGATGGCCGCATCGGCATCACCGGCATCGTGCTGACTAGGGCCGATGGTGACGGACGCGGCGGTGCCGCTCTTTCCATGCGCGCTGTCACCGGCAAGCCGATCAAGCTTCTGGGCGTCGGCGAAAAATGGGACGAGCTGGAAGACTTCCACCCCGAGCGCATCGCCGGTCGCATCCTGGGCATGGGCGACGTCGTCAGCCTGGTCGAAAGAGCCGCCCAGACCATCGATGCCGAAAAGGCCACCAAAATCGCGCAGAAAATGCGCAAGGGTGCCTTCGACCTGGAAGACCTGTCCGAGCAGCTCAAGCAAATGGAACGCATGGGCGGCATGGAAGGCCTGATGGGCATGTTGCCGGGCATGGGCAAGCTGAAAGGCAAGATGGGCGACCTCAACGCCGGCGAAAAGGTCCTCAAGCGCCAACGCGCGATCATATCCTCGATGACGCCAAAGGAACGCCGCGCCCCCAAGGTTCTCGACGCCAAGCGCAAACGCCGCGTCGCTGCTGGTTCTGGCACCAGCGTTCAGGACATCAACAAGCTTCTCAAGATGCACCGCCAGATGGCCGACATGATGAAGTCCATGGGCAAGAAGGGCATGATGGGCCGCATGATGGGCGGCATGGGCATGCCCGGCATGGGCGGCGGTGGCGCAGCTCCCAGCGAAGCCGAACTGGCCGCCATGCAACAGGAATTGGCAGGCCTCGACCCCAAAGCCCTCGAACAGCTCCCAGCAGAACTCCGCGACCAACTCCCCGGTACGGGGGGCGCTACCCCAGGCGGAAAACCAGCAGCCCCCGGCGGCCTGCCCGGCCTTGGCGGCAGCAATGCGCCAGGCGGTCTGCTCCCCGGACTAGGCGGTGGAGCGCCGGGAGGACTACCCATCGGCCTACCTCAACTGGGCGGCACCGGCATGCCCGGCTCACCTCGCGGCGGCAAAAAGAAAAAGAAGAAGAGGAAGTAAGCGATGCATCTTGATTATCACGGTTGCCTCATCCTCTGGAACCCGCATCCAAATCTCTTGATCGGCACTTCCAACCCTAATGAGGCCAATCTAGCGATTGCCGCGGCTGTCGCTGCGATAATGTCGGTTCACCTGATCCGCGGCTCGATCCGCCGTCTCAACGGCCACCCCAGATTCACCGACTAGCACCAATCACCAAAATTCAAACCAACTCACACGAACCAAAAGGAACAACAACTTGTCAGTCAAAATCAGGCTCGCCCGCGGCGGCTCCAAGAAACGCCCTTACTACTACATCGTTGCAGCCGACATCCGCTCACCTCGCGATGGCCGCTACATCGAGCGCATCGGCACCTACAACCCGATGCTGCCAAAGGATTCAGAAGAGCGCGTCAAACTCAATGAAGAGCGCATCAAGCACTGGCTCTCTGTTGGCGCCAAGCCGACCGACCGGGTTGCTCGCTTCCTCGATGCAGCCGACATTTTGAAGCGCGAAGCCCGCAACAATCCTGAAAAGTCCAAGCCCAAGAAGAAGGCCCAGGAACGCGCTGCTGCCGAAGAAGAAAAGAAAGAAGCAGCCGCCGAAGCAGCCAAGGCAGCAGCCGAAGCCCCCGCCGAGGGTTGATGCGTGCCTCCGGGCAAACTCACAAACGCAACGAAAAGCCGCCGCCGGACTTTCTCCGCGGCGGCTTTTTTGTTGGCTAACATCGGAATATTTTGGGTGGGTTTCGCTCGAACCTTCGGCGTTTAGAATCGCTACGTTATGCTTTGCAAACGCACCCTGCTTGCCTCATGTTGCGTCACGAAACAGGGAAGGCAAATGAATGCGCCGTAGATACGTGTTTGCTGAATTCTTTGAAGCGTGGTTCAGGCCGCACCTTGACAGTGCGATTAAAGGGTCTTTCGTTCTATTCCCGGACCACAACTTGTTGATTTCAACATTCGGCTTAGGATCAACAATTTACAATTATGGCCCGGCCATTTTTCTATTTTTTCTCTTTATGCTGGCCGTCTATTTTTATTGGTGCCGTGATATCCGAATGACAACAATATCCTTTAGCTTTCCAGGCTTTGTTTTTGCTATCCCAGTATTTGCGCAAACTGCCTCCCTCCATACCTATCCCGTTAGTTCCGCTAGTACTGCTAGAGGCGACGGGGGACGCTCGCATACAATGGCCAACGGCCGCCGGCCCTTGCAAACGTCCCATCCCCCACAACGTCATGGCCGAGCAGTCGGCCATCCACGCAAGCTTCTGGAATAGCTGATGTTTAACATGTTTTCAAAGGTTGAAGAGGATGACGGAGCGGGTGGCGTTATGGTGAACTGGTAGCGGTTCTTTGAGGCTTTCATGGATCCCGTCCGGTTTTCGGTGCGCGCCTCCGGCATGACGGGATGACGGAGGTGGGAGAGTTGATTTTGGGTGGCGCTTCGCGGCAGCGGACACTGCTCATTGGCGGAAATTGCGGTCCGGACCAAAGGGGATAGGCATGAGGACCAATAGCCTGGCAGAGCGCGACGCTTGTTTTTAACGCCCGTGGAGAACTGCTGGGAATTATTTCCCCTGACGATATAGAGGTGAGTTGTCGAGGCGAGCTATAAGCACGCCCTTTTCCCAAACCTCATCCCCCCAACCACTCGCCTACTCACAACACCTTGCCAAGACGACCCCAAACCTCCCACCATCCTCCCATTCCATCACGGAATGAACAGAGTTCACGCACACGTCAGAAACGTCAACGACGCAGCAGACTGCCCTCACCTCTTATAGGAACGCGCCACGTCACGGCTCCCCAACCACTCGCCTTCACCATCGCACCGCCAACCAAACCCCAACTTCCCAGCGAGTACCTGTTTGCCTTGCAAGCCGGTAGGGCCGCAGGCCAGCGCGAGGTTTTAGCCTCGCGTCCTCGCCATGCGCTACCCATCACAATTGCTCTGCTTCCATCCTCGCTTCCCAAACCCAACCAACCCGACTTCCTGCCAAGCGCCCCAATCAACTGCCTTGCTCAGAGCAGCCTCTACCCTCGTTCTCCCTTTTCTCTGAACGAAGTTCACGCGCATCTGTAGAACCCGGCCCCTGGCGGAGTGCCGACCCTTTCATTGACTTTTCCCGATACATCCCACGGACCTGCTCCCACTCCAGCCCCTACTCCTACTCCCACTCCTGCCCCCGCTTCCACTCCAATTCTCAGCGCGTGAACAGAGTGCATACGCTGGGTGGGAGGGTGGAATTGGCTTCAGGTTTGGATAGCGTTTATGAACTCAGTTCACGCGCCCTATTCAAGCCGCAGGCCGGAGCATCGCTGCTCGCAAGCATCAAACCCGCGCCGTGCTGCCTGGATCCCCGGCGTCCCACCCACGGCTCCAATCACCGCGCCTGCTCCTCCACCTCTCCCTCCCCCACTCACCACATTTCCCTGCCCTCACAATAATGAACAGTGTTCACAGCCGTGTTCGAACACCAGCGAGCAGGCCAAAGAGCTCAGTGACACAGCGTACCGTCAGCCAGACCCTCCATCCCGGCGTCCCACCTGGAGCTCCAATCGCCTCGCCTGCTCCATTCGCATGAACAAAGTGCACAAACGCTCCGAATTCCCTGGTCATCCCCTCATTCAGATCCTGGAACCCGCCCATCCGCGCCAAAATCAGCCAGCCCCACAACCACATGATCTGGGCCAACACAGCCAGCACAATAATGCCGCCTCCCGGACATCCCGGCGGCGGCTTGATCCATTCATCAGCGGACGTTTCAAATTTTATCTAAATTTACTCTTCATCCGTTATCTCACATTCATGATAACGCTGAAAAAACACCGCGATCTCAACATCCCGTTTCCCCATTGGCCCGTTTAATGGCTGCAAGACAAAAAAGGCCGGATGACCAGCCGGGGCACGGGGACAAGATGCACGACCTAACGATCAAACCAAACGCACGATACGCGCTCGCTATACCGGGCACGCTGCTATTTGCGGCTCTGGCACTGGCAGGATGCTCCAACTCCGCACCGCCGCCAACCGCGATGTCGCCAGCCGGGGTAACGACCACGCCTCAAACCCGAGGCTTTGCCCCCTCTTTTACCGGCACTGCCGCCAGTCCGAGAGTTGGAACGAAAACCCGGAGAGCTCGCCGCGGCACCTATAAGGTCGGCAAACCCTACACGGTCGCCGGCAAGACCTACTACCCCCGCCACGACCCGAACTATGACCGCACTGGCACCGCATCCTGGTACGGCGACGACTTTCATGGCCGCCTCACGTCAAACGGCGAAGTCTTCGACATGCACCGATTGACGGCAGCCCATCCAACACTACCGCTGCCATCTCGCGTGCGCGTCACCAACCTCGACAACGGTCGATCTCTGGTCGTTCGCGTCAACGACCGCGGCCCCTTCGTGCACAACCGGATTATCGATCTGTCGCGCGCCTCCGCCAAGACGCTGGGCTTCCAGCACAAGGGAACCGCCCGCGTCCGCGTCGAATACATCGGCCCCGCCAACTTGGGCGGTTGATACCGGCAAAATTCCGGATCGTGCCGCGCATTCGTCCAGAACGTCCATCAAGACGGATATCCATACAAAAACGGCGAGCCCATCAGGCCCGCCGTTTTTTTACTTAGCGCCGCAGCTACAAAATACTGCGTCTCCAAAAAGTTTTACGCTGGATCCCCGAGTCCCGCTCGGCTTCGCCTCGCGGTCTCGAAAATGAAAGACGCGCGGAGAGGAGAATCTAACGGCGCCGGATGCCGCCAGCTCCACAGGACTTGAGGAACTGTGGACCATAACAAAGCCGCCGATGGGCATCCGAAGCGCCACAAATAAGATTCTTCCCTTAGCTTTGCGGCCCCAGGTTGAATTGTACCTTGTCCATAATCTCGGACGCTTTCGGGCTATGTTTGGCAATCGCTTCAAGCGGTAGCTTGTCAGCCTTCAACGCCCCCCAACTGGCCACGCGCTCAGAGGCCGCAATGCCTTCTCTCAACGGATACTCGTTGACGCGCTCGGCATAGATCCGCTGGCCTTCTTCTGAGGCAAGGAACTCGATCAGCTTGAGGCCGGCCGCGGCGTGTGGGGCATGCTTGGCCAGAACCGCACCTGAGATATTGACATGGGTGCCGCGCCCTTCAGCATTGGGAAACAGCAACTTGACCGAATTCGCCCACTCCTGCTGCTCGGGCTTCTTGGTATTGGTTTGCATGGCAGCCATATAATAGCTGTTGCCAATCGCGATATCGCACTCGCCCGAATAGATTCCCTTGACCTGCGCGCGGTCGTTTCCTGCCGGCTTGCGCGCCAGGTTTTCTTTCACGCCACGCGCCCACGCTTCCGCCTTTTCAGCCCCCAGGTGCGAAACAAGCGACGCCAGCAGGCCGATGTTGTAGGGGTGCTGGCCCGAACGCGCGCAGATCTTTCCCTTCCACTTGGGCAAGGCCAGTTCTTCGTAGGTTATCGTGTCCTGCTTGACCCGGTCTTTCGACGCATAGATCAACCGCGCGCGCTGCGACAGACCAATCCAGTTGCCGTCGGGATCGCGGTAGTTGGCCGGAATATTGGCATCGATCTGAGCTGATTTGACGGGCTGTGCTAAACCTTTGGCTTCCGCATCGGCCAGTCTTTTAATGTCGACGGTCAGCAAGACGTCAACCGGGCTGTTCCGGCCCTCGGCCGCCGCCCGCTCGATCAGGCCCTTCTTGGCGAAAACCACATTGGTCTTGATGCCGGTCTGTTTGGTGAAAGCTTCGAGCAATGGCTTGATCAGCCCAGGCTCGCGATAGGAGTAAATATTGACTTCTTTGGACGCCTCAGCTTGCAGCAATCCGGTTCCAGCAATGGCAGCAACAATAGCTCCGCCAACAGCGCAGCCAAGCGCCGCACGTTTGATAGTCATGGGTATCCTCCAAAATACGGGGGTCAAGGCCCCGCCCTGGATGTTCACTTCAAAGCCTGCCACGATTGGAAGGCACGCGCAAAATGAAACCTTGGAGCACACAGAGTCAATACTAAGATTGTCGCGGAAATATTGCGCAAGTATATAACAATTCTAAATTGGAACGATTCTAGTAAAGCGAATATTTGTATACACCAATGCCAATACATGTCTGGATTGAAATATACCAGTAGTTCTCCATTCTCCCCTAAGGTTTCAGTTGCCTGAATTGATCACGACTCGTTATAGATTATGGGCTGCCAGTGGTGCAGACCTTGTCGAACTCCGGTTCGATGGCGCATTTCCCATGGCCGATCGGACGACTCTTCCCGGTATGCTGACACGTGTTGGCACGCCAGCACATAAATACCGCTCCGTTACCTCAGCGGCCACCGCGCACCGGAGCTGAAGACCGAGGTCCAATGCTGACAGAACTGATCTCGCTCCCTTCCCCGGTCCTCATGACGATTTGCGGCTTCGCAATCGGATTGCTGGTCGGGATGACTGGCGTTGGTGCCGGAGCGCTCACCACCCCAATGTTGATCTCGGGCTTCGGGGTAGCCCCGGCCGTCGCAGTGGGAACAGATCTTCTGTTTGCTGGCATTACCAAGACAGGCGGCGCCTGGCGCCATCATAAACTGGGCCACGTCAACTGGCCGATCCTGGGGCTGTTGGCGCTCGGCAGCATTTCGTCGACGATCCTCACCTTGCTGGTGATCAAGTATTACCAGCCTGACCCCGACGCGCTGGGCTCGACGATTCGCTATGTCCTGGCCGTAACCCTGGTCATCAGCGCAATCGCCATCCCATTGATACCATTGCTAATTGTCAGAACCGTCAAAGCCCGCTCCCGCGCCGTAAAGATGCGCCCGGTTTCAACGGCAACGATGGGCCTTATCCTTGGCGTAATCGTCACCCTGACATCGGTTGGCGCCGGCGCCATCGGCGTTGCTATCCTAAGCTTCCTGTATCCCATGCTGCGTGCCCGCCATATCGTTGGTACCGATATCGTGCATGCCGTCCCACTGACACTATTGTCAGGCCTCGGCCACCTCTCCATCGGCAACATCGATTATTGGATTCTGCTGGCTTTGCTGCTGGGCTCACTTCCCGGTATTATGGTGGGCTCCCGCCTCACATCCCGGGTGCCCGACTGGCTACTTCGCATCATCCTCGCGGCGGTACTCGCGTTTTCGGCATACCTCGTCATCGCCAAGTTTTAGAACCGTGTTCATTTTGATGGACTTTGGGAACAGGCGGCTAAACCTTGCCGCTCGGGCCGTCTTTGCCTTGAGGCGAGCGGCCGGGCCTGATCGTGGTCTCGTCAACCCGTTCGAATTCGCCATCGATAACCCCGTCTTGCGGGCCGGGCCGTGACTGGTATTCGGTATGGCTTTCAGAATACGAGCCGTCTTCAGCACTGCCGCGAAAAACCGAGACATTGACCCGTCCCGATTCCAGAATTCGCCGCAGCAGCCATTTCGCTAAACTCATGCGCAAAACGGGAACAAGAAGCAGGAAGCCGACAGTGTCAGTAATCAGCCCCGGCGTTAACAGGAATGCTCCAGCAACCAAAAGGCACATCCCCTCGATCACCGGCTCCATCGGCATTTTGCCCGAACCAAGCGAATCCACCGCCCGCGCCATCACGCCGAAACCTTGCTGCCGCAGAAGCGTGGTTCCGATGAAAGCCGTCAAAATGACGATGAGAATGGTCGCCAGCCAGCCGATCATCCCGCCGATCTGGACCAGAAGTATGATTTCCACGATCGGCACAACGATGAAGATAAGAAGAAAAAGTACGCCCACGGGTGCTTCCTGGTCTGCTGGATCGGAAATTCAATGCCCAAGTTCGTCGAATCGCAACCACAACCTCCCGGCAGCGCTCAACGGATGGCAACGTCCGCCGAAAAGATGAATCAATCAAGGCTGCGCGGTTGCAAACAGCATCGACGGCCCTGGCAGGCTGTTGAAGCTAAGGTGAGGACCACTTCTCCACTCGCAATGCGGTTTTTCGGCGGTAGTTCGCGATGGAAGTCCCTGACCAGCGCACCGGTTTTATACCCCGGCGGAAATCACGCATGAGGTTTTCTTCAAAGCAACTTCATGGGACCTGATCGAAGAAATAATAAGTTAGCTTGGTTCAGACAAGACATCGTTATTGGATTCGCAGCCCATGTGCCCTAAGTTAGGGCAAGGAACTCCCACAGCGGCCATGGATCTCCCACAGCAGCATGGGTTCGCAGGAGTATTAAAATTTCGCTCGAAGATAAGTCACAGCAGTGTTGAGGGGCCGTTAGCGCGCGCCCTTTAGCAGGCAGTTAGGCTAGTTTCTCGGCCGGGTGAGACATCCGCCTGTTGCTTTGGTTTAATGTGGCGGTAAGGCTTCTCCGTCACTACATCTTTGTAAACTGGGAGCCACCGTCAGGGTTGGTAAATCGAAACGCGGAACGCCGACGTAGCCTTTCGCTCTGGCTCCACATAAGAGGCCAATTGGTGCACACGAAATGAACGAGAATATCGATATCGTCACTCTGATTGCCCTGATCGTCGCGGTCGTGGTGATCTTGAAGCTACGCAGCATTCTCGGCCGCCGGACGGATGACGACGACGCTCGCATCGAGCAGCAGTATCGCGCCCGCCAGGAAGCAGCTGCCAGTTCGGACAAAGTCGTAACCCTGCCGCGGCGCGGGGAACATGACACCGATTTGCGCCCCGACAGCGATGTTGCGATTGCCGATGCGGAGGACCGCATCAAGACGTTTGCCGGTTCCAACACCGCTGTGAGAAAAGGCTTGCTGGAGATCCTGCGCCTTGATCCCTCGTTCGATCCCGAGAAGTTCCTCACAGGCGCCAAGTCGGCCTACGAAATGATTGTAACAGCCTTCGCAGCCGGCAACCGCCGTCTGTTGAAGGATCTGTTGAGCACCGAAGTCTTTGAAGGCTTCGAAGGTGCGATCGCAGATCGTGAAAGTCGCGACGAGCAGATCGATCAAAGCTTCGTGGGGATCGACCAGGCCGGAATCGTCGAGGCCGAGGTTAACCAGGGCATCGCTTCCGTGACAGTGCGCTTTGCCAGCCAGTTGATCTCCGCGACCCGCGATAGCGAGGGCGCCGTGATTGACGGGGATCCGCAAAAGATCAAGGAAGTCACCGACATCTGGACGTTCAGTCGCGATATTTCATCGGCCCGCGCACTTGCCAATCCGAACTGGAAGCTTGTCGCCACCTTGGCCAATGCCTGATTGGTTAGGCGTGGGGAACCGCTTTCCCGACAGCCTCTCGCAAACGCCGCTCCTTGCCCGTGAAACACATCAAACTGTTTTCACGTGAATCAAGTTGTGCACCCGGCATGGGGATAACGCCTCGGCCAGAGCGGTTCACTCGGCAGGTCCAATGGACGAAAGCTCCAAATCGGTCTCGTTCCAACCTGTCGGCTATTCCGGTCTGCCAGGCTGGCCAGATGACGACCATTTGGCCGCGCTACGGGCGTTTCAAGCCTCCGCCCCCAGTGTGTTGAAACGCCTGCAGTCGGAATTTCACAGCACCGGCAGGTATGCCCGGCGCATTGAGGCGTTCACCGCCGCCTGCCGGTTCGTGCTCGATAACCGCGCTGAGCTGGATAGCAAGGCGGCCGCGCGCAGTTTTTTCGAATCCCATTTCACTCCCTTCACGGTTGTCCACCGCGACCCCGCCGGATTGCTGACAGGGTACTATGAACCCGAGCTGCAAGGCGCGCTTGAACCGTCGTCCAGGTTCAAAGTCCCGGTTCTGGCCCGTCCCCCCGACCTGGTAAATCTGGTCGATGAGGCGGACCGTGGAGCCATGGCGGGTTCTTTGACCCATGCCCGGCGCATGGGTCCCGGCCAGCTCGTGCCCCACTTCACCCGGCGTGAGATCGACGGTGGCGCGCTTGCCGGTCAGGGACTGGAGATCCTTTATCTGGCCCACCCGGTAGACCTATATTTCCTGCAAGTTCAAGGGTCGGGTCTCATCCGTCTTGACGACGGTCGAAAAGTTCGCCTCGGTTACGCTGGCAAAAATGGCTTTCGCTACACATCCATTGGCCAACAACTTCTTGAAACCGGCGAATTCACGCCCAACCAGATGTCCCTCAAGTCACTTCAAGAATGGCTCAAAGCAGACGCTATGCGGGCCAAATCGTTGATGTGGTTGAATGAGAGCTACGTTTTTTTCCGCATCCTGGGAGACCACCGCGAAACGGCGACCATGGGCACCGACGGGATTCCGCTGACGCCGCTACGCAGTTTGGCAATCGACACCGGTTTTTTCGATCTTGGCCTGCCGATCTATGTTTCTTGCCCCTCAGCCGACCACATTTCCAACAATCCGTGGGGGTTTCGCCGCCTCTTGATCGCGCACGACGTCGGCTCGGCCATCAAGGGCCCCGAACGCGGCGACCTGTTCTGTGGCACCGGTCACGAGGCCGGCGAGATTGCAGGTATCACCAAACATGCCGTAAACTTTTTCGCGCTGTTTCCCAAGGAGGAAGTGGCCCGGAGAACACCTGCTCAATGAAGAAGACTGACCGAAACAAGAAGCAATCCCCCGGCAGCCTCAGTGACGAAGACCTGATGCTGTGGCAGCACCTGACAAATACACTGCACCCGCTGGATGCCCGAAATAAGCGCATAACCCCGGTATCGTTCGATGAGCCGGGTTTCACCCCCACCCCTCCGGCACCCCACGCCAAGCATACCGAGATCCCGCACGCCAAGCCCCAGAAAACCGGAGCTCATGCACCGCGCCAGAGGGAGAAAAACGCTTCAGTTCCCCCGCAGTTGTCTCGGTTCGATCCCCGTCAGGCCCGAAAAATTCGCGCCGGCCGTATTCAGATTGAGTCGAAGCTGGACCTGCATGGGATGCGCCAGCACCAGGCCCACGGCGCGCTGCGATCCTTCCTGATGCGGGCCCACGCCCGAAAGCAAAAGTGGGTTTTGGTGATCACCGGCAAAGGAACCTTCGCGCGTGATACAGACGCTGCGCACTCCGACGGCCACGTCTGGGATGCCCCACAACGCGGCGTCCTGCGCCGCAGCGTTCCGATGTGGCTTGAAGAACCCGATCTTCGATCAATCGTCGTCAGCTACACGGCCGCAGCCGTCCATCACGGCGGCGAGGGCGCATTATACGTCCAGCTACGTTCGTCATCGGGCAAAAAATAATGCGCGGCAACCATGGCTGCCACGCACATTTAATTTGGGGATCAGTCAATTGGGGGATCAATCCCGACGAAGCCTTACTTGCAGGTGTTGGCAAGCCCCTTAAGGGCTGCTGAAACGCCCAACAGCGAGAACGTATCGGAAGTCGCCGAACCTTGATCCGAGGTTGCTTCAACCTTCATGGTCGAACCCCGCTTCATGGCCTCGATCAACTTGAGTTCCTGGGTTGGATCGGCGACGAAGGCTTTGTCGTCCTTGGCGAACAGGTCGAAACCCGACGAGCCGACGCTGACCTTGACGGTCGAGCCCTGCTTGATCGTATAGCCCAACCGAACGCTGATCTCCGACTTCACGCCATCGTTGGGCCAGGCGGAGACATAGAAAAAGACGCCATCGCGGTTGGAGCCCGCCGGTGTGCTGTCTTTCGGTTGTGTGGCTGCAAAGCAAATCTTGTTGTTGGACTTATCGTGCGAGAATACGCTCCAATCACGATAGGTCTTGACGAGAGTCGCTGCCGATACAGCGCTTGCCGTCGCCACGATGACTGCTGCGGCCAAAGCCGCCGGTCGAATCCATCTCGTGTGCTGGAAATTCATTTTTGTCCGTACCGCCCTTCTATGAGTCATTCAGCTTTCGTCCCGTATAGAGAAAATTTGGCGCGTGTGTCACCCTTGACCGGCTGACGATGGTGCTTCTGGTAGATTTGTGACGCTCAAAACCCACAGAAAACGGCCAAAAGCCGCTTTTTCCCCAGTGCGTTGCAGCGATAGTGGTGCACTATTATGCTAAGGACCCCCGGTCCTGATCGGTCGATCAGCGAATCGCGCCATGCTTTTCACCCTGTCATACATCACGATTGCCCCAGCCATCGCAACATTGACGCAGAACCGCGTCGGGATCTTGACGACAAAATCGCATTTTTCAAGCAAAGGCGGCGACAAAGAGCCAAGTTCGGGACCAAGCACGTAGGCAGCCCGCGTTGGGTGCCGAAAACTTGGCAGGTCAATTGCATCGTCGATCAACTCGACCCCGACGAGCTGGCATAGCTCGGGCAGCGCCAATTCATCGATTTTGTCCCAATTGTAGTGTGGCAGGTGGTTGCGGCCTTTTGAGGTATCCGCAACAGCCTCCAGTGCCTGATAGGTTGCACCGATCGTGAAAGTAAAACTGGCGCCGAATCCATGTGCCGAACGCATCAGGTTGCCCAGGTTGAGAGCCTTCGAAGTGCGTTCAGCACCAATCGCGAAGTAACCCCTTGGCGTTGGCGGCCAGTTCATCGGCTGCGTGTTGGCGCCTCGTTTCGACATTTTGATCCCTGTGGAGGCATCAAGCGCCCCTTGAATATGGTGAAGACCGTGTAACCCGTATATGCACCCTGCGAAAGGTTCTATCTGGATGGGTTGCGCCGTGTACCAATCTGAAGGTTGCAATTGAATCCCAAGCACAAACAAGACGACAGAGGTTTCTATATGAAGGCGGTTCTTTGCAAGTCACTTGAAGGCCCAAAGGGCCTGATCGTCGAGGAGCTTTGCGAGCCCGAGCCGGCGGCAGGCGAGGTTGTTGTTGCGGTCAGGGCCTGCGCGCTGAACTTCTTCGACACGTTGATCACGCGCGGAAAATACCAGTTCAAGCCCGATCTTCCCTTTTCGCCGGGCGGTGAGATCTCCGGGATTGTCCAAACGGTCGGCTCAGATGTCGCGGGCTTTCAGCCCGGTGACCGGGTCGCTGCTTATCTGGGTTGGGGCGGAGCGCGCGAAAAGGTCGCGGTGGGCGCCGACAAACTCACCAAAATTCCTGACGGCGTCAGTGATGAAGCAGCAAGCGGCGTCAGCATCACATATGGAACCGCACTTCACGGACTGCGCGATCGCGCCGATCTCCAAGCAGGCGAAACGGTAGCCGTGCTGGGCGCTTCAGGCGGCGCCGGGCTGGCTGCCGTCGAGATCGCGGCTGCCATGGGGGCAAAGGTCATTGCGGTCGCATCGGGCGAATCCAAGCTTGCCGTTTGTCGGCAACACGGGGCGCATGAACTGGTCGACTACAAACAATCCGATCTGAAGACTGCATTGCGCGACGTGACAGGTGGACGCGGCGTCGACGTTATCTACGATTGCGTTGGCGGCGATAGCGCCGAACCGGCTTTGCGCGCCATGGCCTGGGAGGGCCGCTATCTCGTCGTCGGTTTTGCTTCCGGCGACATCCCCAAGATTCCGCTGAACCTGCTGCTGCTAAAAGGCAGCTCCGCGGTCGGCGTTTTCTGGGGAGAAGCAGTCAAACGCGATTTACCTGCACACCGCCGCAATACCCAACAGATCCTCGATTGGGTCGCCACGGGCAGCCTGAAAGCGCTCGTCGGTAAAACGTTTCCGATAGGTGAGGTGGTCGAGGCCCTGTCGGTGATCAGTGAACGCAAGGCCGTCGGCAAAATTGTGCTGTTGATGCCGCAGGCGGAATAAGCCCGATACCGGCTATTCACCCGTTAAAGAAAGAAACTGAAATACCAAAAGAATCCATGGCTGAAGCCTTGATCGCACAAGCCTAAAGTTGGTAGTAAGTGTACCAACGTTTTAGTCGGATAGGTCCGTAATTCGCATGTCGGTATCTGCATCCTGCGGGCGAATTCTTGGCTCATCAGACTTGTCAATTTCATCGAGACGAAAGTGCTTATGTTTGGCGTAACCAAGTGGCATGAAGCGACCGCGAAAAGGCGGTTCAATCCACGCCTGGCGATCATCGCTGTCACAACGGTTGCTATCCTGTCAGGGCCTGGCCTGTTGGCCTACGCGCTTGTCGATGCCCTGTATCGGGATTTGCCCACGAATTCGGCGACCCCTTCTGCCGTTACCAAGGCTTTGAAGAAGTCCGATGCAAGTAGGTCAGCGACAAATTTGTTGAGCCCGCTTGCCGTTCGCAAAGCGAGCGGGGTCCCCAAACCCGGTACGCGACTGGCACCCAGCCGCGATGTCGATAATCCGTTGAAAGCCTATCTGAAGCTGCGCGGTTCGCCCGGCAGGCTTGACCTTGCCGCGGCTTACGCCAACGAAAATCAAAGCCCGGCGCAATCAGGCGGGGCTGTTCTGCGCACCGTCTGTGTGCGGCTTTGCGATGGATACTACTTCCCCATCGGCTATGCGTCGTCGGTGCAAAATCTCGCCAGCCATGAGGAACGGTGCCAGTCCCAGTGCGGTTCACCAGCCAAACTCTACGTCTACCCGACACCCACCGGCTCACCGCTTCAAATGCGCGACCTGGAAGGCCGGCCATACCTCGAACTCGCCAACGCGTTTCGCTTCCACACTTCGGTCGATAACCGCTGTACGTGCCAGGCAAATCCATGGACCGAAGCCTCCGCCAGACGTCATCGCTCGTATGCCGTTGCCGAAGTTGCCAATTCGACCGTAGCGCAGGCCGAGAGGATGCCGGGTGAATTGATTGAGCCTGCAAAGGCACCGCATGTCATATTGGCAAATGGCGCGCCGCCGCCGCTTGCCATCGAGACTGCCACCGTGATTGGCGCCTCCCAGGTTAACTTGATGGGTTCTGAGCCCGCCAGCAAGGTGCATGGAGTCCCGACTCCGCGACCCCAATACGTCGCAGCCATCGATGCCGCCGCGACGGCCCAGTCAATCCGGCTTTCTGATCGCCTGGCCCGCCGGTTCGAACGCGCATCGTATCTTGCAGCCCTTGATCTGCCAGCAGCTCCCTGGACCAGAAAACCCACAAATATAGCTGCCAAGCCTGCCAAAACACGCGATCAGCGCTCGACCTCATTGGCCGCGTTGAAACCAGGTCACCTGGACGATGAGCCGGAATTCCTGTTGGGCGGCCCGGCCCCCACCGCGAAACCGAAACCGCAACTCAAAAAGTCCGGCGTGGCAGTTGCAGGCTGGTCGGGCACCGCGCGCCAGAAACCAAATCTTTCGGCCAGTGAAATCCTCCTTCGCAATCTGAATCCGCTTATTCGCTAAGTTTGCGGATGAGAGACTTGCCGCCAGTGTCATCTGGCCCGCAGAACCTATGGCTTTTTCAAAATTGACACCGTCGTTCAGCATTTATTCGCTTTGTCGGGCCATGATCCAGCCAGTAGCGATTGCCTGCAGCCACTAACCGATTGCCGGTTCGGTGGCCTGCCGGGTCGATGGTTGTGTTTGCGTCGTTAAAGAGTCCTAACAAGTCCTTATGCGTTCCAGGTTCCATTTAACAAGCACCTTCGTGCTGGCCGCCCTGCTGTGCCTTTCGTCGGGCACCAGCCTACAGGCTCAATCGATGTTCCAGAGCTGGTTTGGTGGCATTTTTTCCAGCGCGCCGGCAAAGAAAGCCCCGCCCTCGCGAACGCAGTCCCAATCTTCCGCAACCGCGTATCCCGGCCAGCAACGATCGCTTAGGCTCTCGCCGTACCGTGACATTGGTCCGCGAGATCAGCGCAAATATTCAAGCGGTGGCTATTACCGGACGGTCTGCGTCAGGACTTGCGACGGTTACTACTTCCCCATCAGCGCGTCGGCTTCGCGCAGTCGTTTCCGCAAGGATGCCAAGGCGTGCAGCTCGCGGTGCGGTGGTGGCAAGCTGTATTATTTGCCCAAGCACTCCGACAACGTGAAGGCCATGGTCGATATGAGCGGGCGGCGCTACGACCAGCTTGAATCGGCCTTCAAGTATCGCAAGAAACTGGTTGATGGATGCGCCTGCCGCGCCATGCCATGGTCGGCTACCGAACGCGCCCGCCACAATCGCTACGCCTATGCCGAAATGATCCGCAAGATCAACGAAAAGCGCGAAGAGCGCCTTCGCCAGCAGGCCATTGAAGGGCAGAAACTGCAGATTGCCGCCGCTGAGGCCGCAACGAAAGCAAACGCTCAAACCCAAGCCGAACGCGCCGATGAAGCATCGAAACCGGGCACCATCCGACCAATGGCACCGGGAACGATATCCTCAGTTGAGGCGGACGCTGTTGCCGCCGCCGCCAACCCAGGCAGCCCAGGCAGCCCATCCTTCGCATCACCCACAGCCCCAACAATCCCGCGAAGCATCACAATCGCACTCAACAGCAACGATGGCCCAGGCGAGGTACATGCGCTGTCAGCAGTCCATCCAGAGCCATTGCCGGTCCCAGCCGCCGCACCTGCAAGCGTAAAACCCAAGCCCGCGAAAAAGTCCCGCCGCCCGGTGAGGCGCCGCAAGGTCAAAAAGACCAAGAAGCAGACCGTGCAATCCTCAGGATGGGGATTGGGAGGCGGTAAACAATATAGCTGGCCAGGCGATCGCTGAGACTTCCAGTATCGCTTTAGCCAGCCTGCCCCGGGTCGAGCGCACTGTCTTCCTGCGCAAAGCCCCCACCGAACAATGGAAACGTCTCTTCCACGATGTATGGCCCGCCGCCGGTATGAGGCTTTGCCGAAAACAACGTGAAGTGCGTGACGTAAAACGTCTCTGATCGAAAACCGCCGTGTTTTTGTAGGTAGCGGGCCAGAAGATCCGGCCGGCTATGCTTCACTCGCGCCAGGGTGACGTGCGGCTTGAACGCCCGCTTGGGCACGTCGATTCCTGCCGAATGGGCCGCCCGTTCATTGGCTCTGGCAAGCCGCTCCAGTTCTTCGCCAGCCTCAACGCCAGCCCAAATAACCCTCGGGTCTTTTCCACCGAACGTGCCAAGCCCGCTTAGTCGCATCGGGAACGCGTTGACTTCGATGTTGGCCAGAAGATCGGCAAACTCGCGCGCTGTCGGGTTGTCGACATCTCCTGCAAACCGCAAGGTTAGATGCAGCTCATCGATATCGATCCAGCGCACGCCGGGAAGCGGACGCTCAAGATCGCCCAGGTCATCGCGGATTTCTTCGGGCAACTCGATTCCACTGAATAGTCGCGGCATGGTGCAGCCCTCCCCAACGGTGGAGCGTATTCGAAATAGTATCAGTCCATTCGAGTCAGTCCAGGTCAGTCTCACCCTGAACCGTTCAAGCTCATTGGCGCGCCTGTTTAACCCTCGCGATTAGCTGCTCGACCTTTGGCAGGATGCCAGCGACAATCTTGGCAACGCCCTGCCGGTTTGGGTGCAGCCCGTCGTCAAGGTTGAGTTTCGGATCGAGCGCCACCCCCTCCATGAAGAACGGGTAGAGTAGAACACCGTGCTTGTTCGCCAGTTCCGGAAACATCGCTTCGAAGGAATCGACATAGGTTTTGCCCCAGTTCTGAGGCGACTTCATCCCGGCAAGCAGAACCGCCACCCCGCGATCAACAAGGCGGCTTAGGATCTTGTCGAGGTTATCACGGGCCTTTTGGGGGTCGATCCCCCGCAACGCGTCATTGGCGCCCAGCTCCAGGATGACTGCATGCGTGCCTTGAGGAACCGCCCAATCCAGCCGCTGCAATCCACCGCTGGTCGTGTCGCCCGATACCCCGGCATTGGCGACGCTGACCGAATGACCGCGTTGGCGCAGGGCGCGCTCAAGCTGGGCGGGAAATGAGGCTGATGCCGCGATATTGTACCCGGCCGTCAAACTGTCGCCGAATGCGACGATGCTGATCTGTTGGGTGCTGTTGTCCGACGCCGGTTGAGCGGCACCGACCGATTTCACCTGCAACCCGGCCATCAGCACGATCGCCATCATCACGCCGCCAAGGCGCAACAGCATAGTTCTGTATATCGTCTCGATCATCATCTCGCCTTATCAAAGCGCTGAACAAGCCATCCACCTCACTAAATGGTCGTTGCTTGTCTAATGGCAACGCATACCCCACTTTCACGTCCGCGGATCTCTCGCCTCCAACGGAGAATAATTCAGTTGAGCCCCCCAATCGTCAGCCTCGAAGGCCTCAAGCTGTCGCTACAAAGCCGCGCCGGCAATGTCGACATCCTGCGCGGCATAGACTTGCAGATCACTCAGGGCCAATCCGTGGCGATTCTGGGACCATCGGGCTCGGGCAAGACATCCCTGTTAATGATCGTCGCCGGTCTCGAACGGGCAACCGGCGGCAAGGTCACGGTCGCCGGGACGACTCTCCAGGGCATGAACGAAGATGGCCTGGCATTGTTGCGCGGAGAAAAAATCGGCATCGTATTCCAGTCGTTCCATCTCGTGCCGACCATGACCGCTCTTGAAAACGTCGCCCTGCCGCTGGAGTTCCAGGGCAAGGATGAGGCCTTTGCAACCGCAACCGACCTTCTGGGCGAAGTCGGGCTCGCCCACCGCCTTCACCACTTCCCAGCCGAACTGTCAGGCGGCGAACAACAACGCGTTGCAATCGCCCGCGCGCTGTCGACAAATCCTCCGCTGATTTTGGCCGATGAACCAACCGGCAACCTGGATGGAGAAACCGGCCGCCAGATCATCGAATTGCTTTTCTCCCTTCAGCGCCGTTCCCAGGCGACATTGGTCCTCGTCACCCACGACGACAAACTCGCCGAGCGCTGCGAACGCGTCGTGCGCATGGCTGATGGCAATATCCGCTCTGACGATATGGCGAGCGCGGCATGACCGCAGCGTCAGGCACCGTTCGCAATCCGCTGCGTCAGGCCTCATCGCCCGGCCGCATTCCGCTCGCCCTGCGACTGGCCGGCCGCCAGATGCGCGGTGGCATTGAGGGCTTCGTCGTCTTCATGTTGTGCGTCGCGCTGGGCGTCATGGTGATCGCGGCAATCGGTGCGCTGGCCAATGCCCTGGTCGCCGGACTGGAACGTCAGGGCCGTCAGATCATCGGCGGCGACATCGCGCTATCGCGGATGCACACACCGGCAACGCAGGCTGAGCGGTCCAAACTCGATGCCGTCGGCACCATCAGCGAAACCTCAACCATGCGCGTCATGGCACGCACGCTGAATGGCGATGATCAGATCCTGGCGTCTCTCAAGAGCGTCGATCGCAACTATCCCCTCGTCGGTAAACTCGAACTGCGAGACGGCGCGGCGAAAAACGCGAGCCTTGCGGGAGCATCAGCCGCCGTCGAACCGATTTTACTGGAACGCCTCGGCATCAAGGTCGGCGATCAGTTCCAGCTCGGCTCAATACCGGTGACCGCCCGTGCAATCATCGACAAACAACCAGACGGCCTGCTCGACCGGCTGACGTATGGCCCACGCATTCTGGTCTCCACCGACACTCTGAAAAAAACCGGCCTCGCCGCTCCAGGCGCGCTGATCCGCTGGCGCTATGCGATTGGTCTGCACGAAACCGATCCTTCAGGATCGTCCGCGCAGGCCTTGGATCATGCCCGCGCGGAGTTAAAGCAGGGCCTGGCAAAAGGCGGTTTCATTGTCGTTGATCGAACAGATCCCTCCCCGCAAATCCGCCGCACACTTGAGCGCTTGCGCCAGTTCCTCACCCTCATCGGCCTGACCGCGCTGATTGTCGGCGGTGTAGGGATCGCAAACGCGGTCGCCAACTTCGTAGATCGCCGCCGCCGCACCATCGCGACAATGAAATCCGTTGGCGCCAAAAACCGCACCATCCTTGCAGTCTTCATGACGCAGATCCTGGTCGTTACTCTGATGGGAATCGCCATCGGCCTGGTGGCAGGCGTGTCGATCCCCGCGATCCTTGCGAATGTTTTCGGCGACAGCCTGCCCATCTCACCTGTCATCTCGATCTCGGCATCCAACTTGTTGGCCGCCGCCGGTTACGGTCTGCTTGTGGCGTTGTTGTTTTCGCTCTGGCCGCTTGGCAGAGCGGAACTTATTTCACCCGCCGTTTTATTCCGCGATCAGGTCGGCCAGGCCAGGGTCGTTCCACGATGGCCGATTATCGTGGCAACCGTGGTGATCGCCATTCTGCTCGCAAGCCTGGCGATATTTTCCTCCGACACGCCGCACATCGCCGCCTACTTTGCCGGTGCCCTGGTGCTGATATTGCTCGTCTTCTACGGCCTGGGTCACCTCGTCACCTTTGTCGCCCGCCGCCTACCGCGCCCCAAGATGCCTGAACTGGCGATCGCCCTAGGCAGTATCGCCGCCCCCGGCGGGCTGGCGCGCACGGTCGTCTTGTCGCTGGGTGCCGGCCTGTCGATGCTGGTCGCCGTCGCGCTCACCGATGCCTCCCTCGTCTCCGAACTGACCGGCAAACTCCCCCAGAACGCACCCGACTATTTCCTCCTCGACATCCCGAAAGGCGAGGCCGATGGGTTCAAGGCCTTGGTTGCCGAGAAGATCAAGGGAGTGAAAATCCAGGAGGCTCCAATGCTGCGCGGCCGTCTGGTCGCGCTGGCGGGAAAAAAGACCGAAGACGTCAAACCGCCGGTTGATGCCGAGTGGGTCTTGCGCGGCGACCGCGGTATCACCTACGCGAAATCAGTGCCGCCAGGCTCCAAGATCGTGGAGGGGAAATGGTGGGAAGAAAATTACTCAGGCACACCGCTCGTTTCATTCGAGGTTGATCTGGCCCGCATGCTGGGTTTGGGAATTGGCGATGAAATCACCGTCAACGTTCTGGGCCGCGACATCACTGCCAAAATAGCAAACCTGCGCCAGCTCGACTGGGATAGCCTGTCGATCAACTTCGTTATGGTCTTCTCGCCCAACACGCTGCAAGGCGCGCCCTCAAACCAGCTCGCAACGATAAATCTCCCCGAAGATATCGACCTTCCCACGGAAGCTGCTGCCATGCGGGCTATCTCCAAGGCTTATCCAACCGTCACATCGATCCGGGTCCGCGATGCCGTCGATTCCTTCAACAAGGTCTTCGCCCGCATCATGACAGCCATCCGGGTCGCCGGCGGCGTCACGCTTCTGGCCGGAGCCCTGGTGCTGGCCGGTGCACTGGCAACAGCCCAGCGCCGCCGCATTCTGGAAGCCGTTATTCTGAAGGCGCTGGGCGCAACCCGCCGGCGCATCCTCACAGCTCACGCTATCGAATACCTGTTGCTTGCCGCCCTGACCGCCGTGTTCGCCATCCTTCTTGGCGGCCTTGCCTCCTGGATCGCCCTGTCACAGGTGCTCGATATCCCATTTGTCTTCTCATGGTTTGCCATCGCTCAGGCGCTTCTACTTTCAATTGCACTGGTCGTGGTTTTTGGCGGACTTGGAACCTGGCAGGTCTTGCAGGCCCGCCCTGTGCCTTACCTGAAGTCGGAGTAGGCTGGAGCCCGAACTCCGCCCAGCCTCTCACCTCCCACAACGCCGCTCGAATTCAGCGTCGCTGAGCCGCACGACGCCATAGCCTCGGCTCATTCCCAGTTTGCGGCGGCAGGCATCAATTCGCGCCCGCTTGCCGCGCTGGTCGACCGACAGCCGCCGGTACCGCCCACGGGCTTGCCGGCATCGGCCCAGTGGCAGACAGATATTGCGTTCGGAGCGGTGGAAGGCCTGCTGTTCGCGCCGCTCTCGGATATGCTCATTGGCAATGATCCGGTCGACCGCCTGCCGAAGCTTGGAGCAGTTCTCCATGAACGGTAGCGCCACCACCTTCGCCTGCACCCGCTCCATGAATGTCAAAGCGATCCGCGCGTGGGTGCGCTCGTGCTTCAAGACGCTGGCCTGGTAGCGCCGCATAGCCGTTCCAACGCCACGACGTGCCTTGCCGCCGGGCTGCCATTTAGGGATTTTCAAGTTGCTGCGGAGTTTAAATAGCGTCTGGCCGACCCGGCACCCTTCATCCGTGACCTGCTTCTTGTAGCTGAAATTGAAGTGAGGCGTGTGCGAGCCGATTGCCCTTGCCATGCCTGTGGCGCGAGGACCGCGCTCACGTAGCGACCGCCGGACGGCGTCAAAAGTGCGCCCTTTGACGGTGTAGTAGTCGATTATCTCTTCGTAGGCGACGACAAGGGAAACGCGCGGCGTGTTCCAACCTGGAGACGGGATCGGTTGTGGCGCTGCAGGCCGATTGGCGGCTTCAACAGTTGCCGTACCGGCCGTTGCCACAATCACCGCGAGTGCAAATAGATTTGCTGCGGTCTTATACAACGTGGGCAAATCCATCGATCACAGACCTTCATCAGCCAGCCAAGGCGGTTGGCGGAAGGCCAGCGTAATACGCTGCTAGAGCGGATTTCCAGATGATCACAACAGTTTCGTTAAACCCCCGCTAACCCTGATGTTGTGTCAATCCCGAGCCACCGGCCACAATTTGCGGATCTATGCTTGAAATACCTCCGAACCATAGACATATTCGACCCGTGAACCGTTTTTCCCGTTGCTTCTATCCTAAAGGGGATTTTGCACGATGACGCAGTACGAAAACCGCTACGCACAGCAATCGAATACGGCGCGCTCCGGCGCAGCCGTAGACGAGGGCCTGCGTTCCTACATGCTTGGCGTATACAACTACATGTCTGCCGGCGTTGCCTTGACGGGTGTTGTCGCCTACCTGGTCGCTGAATGGGCCAGCGCCAACCCTGTTGTTATGCAGACGCTCTATCAATCGCCGCTCAAGTGGGTCTTGATGCTCGCGCCGCTGGCATTCATTCTGGTGTTGAACTTCGGCCTGCATAAACTCAGTGCTCCTGCCACCCAGATGGTGTTCTGGGCCTTCGCAGCTATCATGGGCCTGTCGTTGTCGATCGCGTTCATCATCTACACCAACGCATCGATCTTCCAGACCTTCGTGGTGACGGCCGCAGCTTTCGCCAGCCTTTCGATCTACGGGTACACGACCAAGAAGGACCTGTCGGGTTGGGGTTCGTTCCTGATCATGGGCGTCGTCGGCTTGATCATCGCATCGTTGCTGAACATCTTCCTGCAGTCGAGCGCGCTCAGCTTCGCCGTTTCCGTGATCGGTCTGTTGGTCTTCGCCGGCCTGACCGCATATGACACCCAGCGCATCAAGGACGAGTATCTGGTCATCCGACACGATGCCGAAATGGTTGCCAAGGCTTCCGTCATGGGCGCACTCAGCCTCTACCTGGACTTCGTCAACATGTTCCAGTTCCTGCTCTCGTTCATGGGTGAGCGCGAGTAGCACGCCACAAAGTCGAGCTTCAAAAAGCTTGCTATAATTGAACCCCGCCGGCAGCCCCGGCGGGGTTCTTTGTTTGATGCTGTGCAGGGAGGGGAAAATGAGCGTTATTCGGCCCGCTCGACCAGCCGACCTGGAAGCGATCACGGCAATCTATGCCGACGCGGTCGAGAATTCGCTGGTCACCTGGGACTATGACGCCCCGACAATCGAACAGATGCGTCGCCGATACGAGGACCGCACGGCTGAGGGCTATCCCTTCATCGTGTCGGAGACTACGGCAGGAAGTATCCAGGGCTATGCATCCGGCGGCCCGTTTCACCCCCAATCGGGCTTTCGCTTCGTCATCGAGAATTCAATCTATATCGCTGCCCAATACCGCCGCCAGGGGTTAGGGCAATTGTTGCTGCAGGCTCTGATCGAGGAGGCGGCCAACCGAGGCTTCCGCCACATGATCGCGGGCATCAGCATGCCAGGCGGAGAGGCCTCGCTTGCCTTCCACGAGGCGCTCGGTTTCAAAAATGTCGGAACGCTTCCCTCAGTCGGCTGGAAGCATGGCCAATGGCTGAGCGCAGTCTATCTCCATCGCGCGCTTGGCCCCGGCTCGACGAGCCCGCCACCCCTCACCGCGACGGGCAGTTTACCCGAGTCGCGATAATTCGAGTTACAAGGGGGCGTTATTGGAGAGCTTGATGGCCAGATGGTTCCTTCTCCCCGTGGGCGGGGAGAAGGAGAGGATGAGGGGCAGCGAAATTTGTCAACGTTGCCTCTTGTGCCTGCCAGTCATCCCCTACTTCTACCCGCCTCGCTACCGAACCACTTCCATCCGCTTTTCCAAGACCTCCAGAACGCGCTTCAGGTCGTGGCCGCGTTTCAGGATTTGCCCGGTGGGTGCAATCACCGAGTAGGCGCCCTGCTTCCGGGCCAGCCTTGGATTTTTCTCAATTCGCGCGAGCGGCCATTCGCTCGATTTCCGAAAGACGGAGAAAACCGCTTTTTCGCGTCCCATGTCGAGGGCGTAATCGCGCCACTCGCCCGCGGCAACCTTTCTGCCGTATATCGCCAGGATTTGCGAAAGTTCCTGTCTGTCGAACCGTATCTGGGCGTTGATTTTGTTGTGGTCTCGCCCATTCGCCGGGGTCGTTGGCCCCACCGCAGAGCTGGTTCGCTTCCTCTGCGGCTTAGGAAAGTTTATCGGCTCGGTATCGCTCAAAACGCGCCTCCTTCACGACAACTGGTGAGTGGGCAGAACACAATCGGACCAACCAGCCCGATCATCGAGTAAATATGTTTGCGCCGCCGGCCAGAGAAAGCAAGACCGCAATGCGAGGTTTCGCGGGCGTTTGCCGCCCCGCCGCAAGAAAACATTGGACCGATCCCAACATTGAAATAGCACGAAACAAAAATCACGGAACCGCCACAAATGCGTCTTTTCGCCGCCCGAAAGATCAGTAGACTTTAAATCGTCAGCAGCCGGCTCGGGCTGCCGTAAATCTACCGGAGAAGTTGCCCCCAATTCCCCTCCGGTAACCCTGCATGGCCCGGGCCGGCTGCTCTTCTCCTAGAAAGTCCAGACTGTTGGCCCCTCATCTCTCAGCCCCCAAGCGAGATGAGGGGCTTTCGTTTGTGCACAGCCCAACACGACTTTAGGACGTCAACACAAGCTTGCGCAGTGTCAAGGGACCGAGTGTTGGGCAAAGAATAAAGTGCAACCTCCACGGAATGACCGCTCTATTGCCAGATTCAAGTCCGCGGTTCGCCCTTCCAGCGCCCAGAATCGAAGCCAGATTAACCAACGTTGCCTCTCGGTTCGGTCTCGCGGACAAGGCTCCGGGTAACAGCCCCCCAGCCCCACCGGGGCCAGGCTTCGAGATCGGACCGGACGGCAACATCTCCTGAGTTTGAAAGCCCTCTGATGCGAAAACGGGCCGGTCCCCAAGCCGGTCCGTTTTGCTTTTTTGGCAATGGAATTCAATAGAATGGGTGGCACAACCGCGATTGACTGATTAAAGTCCGCGCCCGATGCCCTTCCTTTGCCGTTGGTTTCTCGCCAACCGCATGCCTTCAATTGCTCCAGGACGCCAATGAAATCCATCAGAACGCCCCTGCCCGCTAAAGCGGCCAAGAAGAAGACTGTGCCAACCAACCCCCTCCTGGCCACCTGGCGCACGCCCCACGGCATCCCGCCCTTTGAAAAGTTTGCAGCCGAGGACATGGAAAAAGCGCTGCATCGCGCCCTCAAGGATCATCGTGCGGCGATCCGGGCGATAGCCGGGGTTGAAGCAAAACCGAATTTTGCGAACACCATCCAGGCGATGGAAAAAGCCAGCCTGCCGCTGGAGCGCGTCTGCGATGTGTTCTTCAATCTGGCATCTTCCAGCGCGACGCCTGAGTTGCAGCGCATCGAACGCGATGTTGCGCCCAAGTTCGCTGATCACTACAGCGCCATCTTCCTCAATGCCAAACTCTACAAACGGGTCGCTGATTTATTCGAGCGCCGCGCCGATCTAAAATTGACCCCGGAGCAAAGCCGCCTCCTGGACCGCTATCATACCTGGTTCGTTCGCGCCGGAGCCGGGCTGAAGCCGGCAGGCCGCAAGCGCGTTGCCGCCATCTCCAACCGGCTTGCTGAAGTCACCACACAGTTCAATCAGAACGTGCTCGCCGATGAGCAGGACTGGTACATGGTCCTGAATGGCGAAGAGGATCTGGCGGGACTGTCGGAGGGCTTTCGCGCCAGTGCCCGGCGCTCCGCCATCGATCTCGGCCTCAAGGGTGACGGCACCCACGCCATTACCCTTGCCCGCTCCAGTGTCGAAGGTTTCCTGACATTCTCATCGCGCCGCGACTTGCGTAAGAATGCCTGGTCGGCCTGGATCGACCGCGGTGCCAAGGTTGGCAGGACCGATAACCGCAAGCTGCTTGCAGAAGCCATTCAGTTACGCACCGAGTTGGCTCAATTGCTGGGCTTTGAGAGTTACGCCCAATACACCCTTGCCGACACCATGGCCAAGACGCCAACTGCCGTGAACGACCTACTTCAGCGCATCTGGGAACCGGCTCTCAACCGGGCCGCCCAGGAACGTGACGCACTTGCAGCCCGCGCCAAACAGGACGGCGTCAACGCCCCGTTTGAGGCCTGGGACTGGCGCTACTATGCGGAAAAAGAACGCAAGGCCCGCTTCGATATCGACGAAGGCAAGCTGCGCGAATATCTCGTGCTCGACAACGTTATCGCGGCTGCCTTCGACACAGCCGGAAAGTTGTTCGGGTTGAAATTCAAGGAGATCGACAACGCCCCGCGCTACCATCCAGACGTGCGCGTCTGGGAGGTGACGGACAGGAAGAACAATCACGTCGCCGTCTTCATGGGCGATTACTTCGCCCGCAATGAAAAGCGCTCCGGCGCATGGATGTCGAGCTTCAGGGGCTCGCATCGTCTGGGCCGCAATCCTGTCCGCCCGATCGTCGTCAATGTCTTGAATTGCGCGCGCGGTGCCGAAGGCGAACCAACCCTCATGTCTCTCGACGAGGCGCGCACCTTGTTCCATGAATTCGGCCATGGCTTGCACGGCATGTTGTCGGATACCGTCTACCCCTCGCTGGCGGGAACCGCGGTCGCCCGGGACTTTGTCGAACTGCCCTCCCAGCTTTATGAGCACTGGTTTAGCGAGCCGGAAGTTCTCGAGCGGTTCGCGCTCCATCATAAGACCGGCAAGCCGATGCCCAAGACATTGATGAGAAAGCTCAAGAAGGCCCAGACCTTCAACCAGGGCTTTGCCACTGTCGAATACCTCTCATGCGCGCTTCTCGACATGGAATTGCACGCGCAAACGCAAGAGGACGTTGAAAACCTCGATATCACCAAATTCGAAGAGAACGCGCTTGCGCGGATCGGCATGCCACGCGAAATCGTCATGCGCCATCGCCTGCCGCACTTCATGCACATCACCGGCGGTTATGCAGCCGGCTACTACAGCTACATGTGGTCGGAGGTCATGGACGCCGATGCTTTCCAGGCCTTCAAGGACGCAGGCGACATCTTCGACAAGAAGACCGCCCGCCGCCTGAAACAGCACATCTATTCAACCGGCAATGCGCGCGACCCAGAAAAAAGCTGGAAGGCTTTCCGCGGCCGCCCGCCAGAAGTCGCAGGTCTGCTCAAGAAGCGCGGCTTCGCTTAATTTGGAAAGTGGGGAACAAGTGATTGGAGGGCTTGTGCCAAGCGGCCACCAACGCTTCCACCCCCAAAGTCCTACCGAATAATCTGCGTCCCCGGAAAATGCAGCAGCATTTATCCGGGGCCCTGACCCATGCCCCTTGTCCCGCCCTATACCATCGACCGGCAAGATCCCGGATAGCTCATTTGCTTCGCTGCATGAGCTTCCGGGAATGCACCGGTGTGGGTTCAATTAGGCGAGTTTACAGATTCTCAACCTATCCCCCGGAGCACTCGCCCACCCGTTTGCCCTCCTGCGTCTCCGTCATGGTCATGTTCTTACCGCCCATGTTCATGGTGATGCGGCCGGAAAAGTGCGTGCTGGAAAGCTGGTACTTCGCCAAGCCATTGGCGGCATTGGCCCCTGGGCAGGCGATGAGAAAGTGGATGTAGTCTGGCCCTGAGGCGATGCCTGATACGGGGCAGTTGGCGAGCGGATTATTCTCACTCAGGACTTTTAGGCCGGTAAGTCGATCGGTGGCTTTATCGCTCACACAGACGGACACCGTCTTGGTCGCATTCGTATCCTGAATGTGCGGCAGTTCCAGGCGCACCGTGACCTCGTACTTTCCTGACTTGAGCCCGCCTGTTTTGTCTCCCCCCATGGCGCCGTCATTCACCGCGCTCCAAGACAGCAAAACGAACACGGCAGTTGCGAGTTTGTGTCCACGTCGCATCATTTTTACTCCCTTGGCGGGTTAGGCCCAGTTGAGTCTGGTCAGGCCGGGTGCGGTCAAGTCAGGTATTTTTAGAACAAGCCGTCACAGTGTCGTCGACCCGAAACTTGTCCTCAGCCTTTCCAGCCCGTGGCCATCCAACCCGCCCGGTGCGATGTTCACCCCCCATGTTTATCTCCATGTTCGAAAACGCCAAGCGCTGGGCGCGGAAAATCAAGCAGAACCTCGTTGCGCTCTATCTGGCAAGCCGCGACCCGCGCACGCCCTGGGCCGCGAAGGTGGTCGCCGTCCTCGTAGTCGCCTATGCGTTGAGCCCGATCGATCTGATCCCCGATTTCATTCCCGTGATCGGCTATCTCGATGACCTGTTGATCGTGCCCTTGGGAATGCTTCTGGCAATACGCTTGATACCCGCTGCGCTGTTTGCCGAGTTCCAACAGCGCGCCTCAGCCCATGACGACCGACCCCCGGCAAATCGAACCGCTGCAATCGTGGTTCTGGTCATCTGGTGCCTTGTCGCAGCGCTGGCCATCTGGTGGCTCTCCAGTCGACTGGACTTTGCGTAACCGCACGCAGAGTATTTGGCGTTGCCGCAAACTGCTTGGTTCGTAGATAGGCTACACCCGCTATTTGCGTTCCCGGACGCAGTCGCGCCTTGGGGCGCGGCGGCGAGCCGGGATCTTGCTGTCACCGGTACTGAGGCCCGCCGAATGTATCCCGAGCACCTAAAACTCTTTTACATCTACATTACTGCCAGTGCGCCTCGTGGGGTGTTGTATGTTGGCATGACAAGCGATTTGCCCGGCAGGATC
>JAHZKP010000127.1 GCA_022600345.1 Alphaproteobacteria bacterium
AAGCGGTGCATTCTTGTGAACGTTCATTCGGTCCTCCGGAGAATCACTGACGTTGCGCAACATCAGCGTTCCCGGTCCTGACCGAATGGACAATCTCCAATGGAGAAAGCGAACAACCTTCTGGAAATACACATCTAGCATCCGCGGCCGGCCGTGAAATCAGTCCCCGTAGTCAAACGAATCTGGGAACAGGTTGCCGCTTTCATCGCGCTGGAAGCTTAACCTCACGGAAATGGAATCGCCTTCATCGGGCTTGCACACCGCGGTCAATTCGACCGCCTCCTTCTCGATCTTTTCGCTGAATTTGATCGGCTTGTCGCATGGCTCAAGGATCGACAAAGCACTGGAAACAGCCGAAAGCGCAGTTGAAGAACTGAAGTAGCGCGAAAAGTCGACGCTATCGGCAGCCCGGCTTGAAACCGATGTCGCAACAAGCACGCCACCGCAAATCAACACACCTTTGAACAGGCTAGAAACCAGCTTCATTTCAATCTCCATGAAACTTGAGCCGCCTGCCACCTCTCGCCCGCCAGAAATTTGACGAGGTGGAATAGCATGGCTCATTTGGGATGTGAGAGCAGGTAGGAAAACCCACTCCCGATACGTCAAACGGTAAGACAGGCCATTCGTAGGATAACGTTCATTCAATTCACCCTAGTCAGCGAATCCTCCACGCTGAAAGAAAGGTCAGAGGAGTGACCGATAGATCAAAACAAACCAGCAGTTCAAGAGAAAATGGCAACCCTGGTAAGGGTCGCCATTTTGATTTCTTCTAACTAGAGCCCTTGTGAGAAGCGCGGGCTAGAGCATCATCCGACCATACGCGATCACACTTCGTGATCGAATGGTCGGATAAAGATGCTCTACACCTATGATTCTAGAGCAACTTTATCCGATCTATGAATCGCTGAAGGCGATTCCGTTAGATCGGATGTTGCTCTAGTAGCGAGAGTTAACGGCAACCTTTGCCTGGAATAAACCGCTTTCCAGGTGGGCAACGACGCTTGGCGCCTTGGGCACGCCTGCGTGCTGCCTGCTGGGCCCGACGGCGAGCTGCCTGCTGGGCACGCGCCCGATTGGCCTGTTGAGCCCGCTTGCGCGCAGCCTGCTTGGCACGGGCACGGTTGGCTTTCTGAGCACGCGCCCGATTGGCCTTCTGCGCACGCGCACGGTTTCGCGCAGCCGCCTGGGCCTTTGCACGTTGCCGCTTGGCCTGTTGGGCCCGCTTGCGAGCAGCACTCTTCTGAGCTTTTGCCTTGCGCGCCTTGTTGGCCCGTGCGGCAGCCGCCTTGCGTTTGGCTGCATTCTTGCGAGCTGCGTTCTTCTTGGCTGCGGCTCGCTTGGCAGCGTTCTTCCTGGCAGCCGCTTTCTTCGCAGCAGCCCGTTTTGCAGCCGAGTTTTTCGCAGCTTTCCGCTTTTTGGCGATAGCAGCTTTTTGAGCAGCGGCCTTTTTGCGGGCCGCAGCCGCTTTCTGTTGCGCCCTCTTCTTGGCGGCAGCAGCTTTCTTTGCACCGTTCTTGCGGGCCTGCTTTGCCTTCTGGGCAGCTTTCCTCTTGGCAAGTGCAGCCTGCTTTTGAGCACGCTTACGCTTCGCCTTTAAGGCTTTCTGCTTGGCGAGCGCAGCTTTCTTGCCACCCTTCTTGCCGTTCAAAAGCCCCTTCCGCTTCTTGGCAAGTGCCGCCCGCTTCTTGGCCAAAGCAGCCCTCTTGGCAGCATTCTTGCGGGCCAAAGCCCCCTTCTTGCCGCCCTTTTTGCCATTCAGAAGAGCATTCTTCTTGGCCAACGCGGCCTTGCGCTTGGCAAGTGCTGCCCGGCGTTTTGCATTCAGCTTACCGCCCAGGCCTTTCCGGTTCTTGCCACCAAAGCCTTCGCGCCCCGGCCCTTTAAGGCCCTTGCGGTTCTTGCCACCCGGCAGCAGCGCATTTTTACGGCGCTTTGCTTTGAACAATCCGGCCTTGCCGCGAAGAGCATTTTTGCGCTTCAAATTACGCAGCCGTGCAGCAGCCGGAATGATGCGGTTGCGACCGCGAGCAAAGTTTTTGGGCTTGCGGCGAACGAACCCGCGGTTCTGCTTAAGTCCCCAGCCAGGCTTGAACCCGCGAGCGCGTCGAGGCCTGAAGAAGTTGACATTGATGTTGACGTTGTTGCGGGCCAGCAGCGGACGCGGACGGCGCCACAGCGGGCGTTTCCAGCGTGGACGGGTAACCGCGGCAAAGACAATGGCACCACCCAGGATTGCCACAACCGGCGTAATCACTGGCGGACGAACGATGATCACCGGAGGCGGTGGTTCAACATAGACTTCAACGACATCGTAATCGTTGTAGTAGCCCGGATAGTCATACCAGTCGTCGACATCGTCTTCGACATCTTCGACGACATACACAGGCTCTTCGTCGACAACGTGGACCGGCTCTTCGTAGTAGGTCTTCTTGCGGCGCGGCTTGCTGCGCGATGCAACACGATTGGCCTTTCTGAACTTCGGCTTGCTGGTGGTCGGCTCATCGACATCGACGACTTCCTCGCCCTCAATGGCTTCTTCACCTTCCTCGGCAAGAATTTCTTCACCTTCTTCGAAGGTTTCTTCCTCGTCGATTGAAGCGACTTCTTCTTCCTCGGTCGCATCCGGGTCGAGAGCTGCTACGTCGGTCTCTTCATCGACTTCCCCGTCAGCTAAAACGTCTTCCTCTTCTTCAATGAGGTCGGCATCGCCTTGGGCTTCGTTGGGATCGATGTTGGCTTCAGCCAGTTCGGCTTCGTCCTTTTCCTGGATACCGGTCAAGGCGAGGTAAAGCTGGAACTCCGTTGAAACAGGGAGCGAATCTTCCAGCTTCTGACAGGACAGCGCATTGGCGTCCGGATCGTAAACCGGATGCATATAGCCAAATAGCTGACGCGTGGCGTAAGTCTGCAGGCCGACTTCCAGCTTCACGCCTTCGGCGATCTCGCCTTCCTGCGGCTCCTGCGTAGCGATCACCTGTTGGGCGACAGCGGCCAGATCGTGCGAAGTGAAGTTCTCGCCCCACTCCCTAAGGTCATCCCGGCCAGTCACTTCAAGACTTTCGCGCAGTCCCGTCAGCATTGGATCGAGTTTGCCGTCAATGGGATCATCGCATTTGCAGTCGACGGCCTTGCCCAGCTTCTTATAGAGCCTCTTGCCGCCATTCTCATCGAAGTTCGGACCCCACGACACCGCATCGTACTCATCGCTCATGATGGCGATCTTGGCGTCTTTGTCCGAACCGGTCTTGCTGCCGAACACGAATTTCGGGGTCTTGCGGGTTTCGCCGGCGATGCGTTGTTGTTTCCACCGATGGATGGCGCGCGCGATGACAGGCGGCTTACCGTCTTTCAACGCAGTCAGGAGGCCTTCCAGCCCCCGGCCTTTTCGTTCTTTGGAGACAGTGCACCGGGCAAGCTTGGAATCGAGCTCCACTGATGCGGCGACTTTCTTGATGTCGACTGTATCGGATTTCTCACCCTTCGCCGACGCGGTACCGATACCGGCGGCGAGTATGATGGGAACCGACGCCAGTCGGAGACGCGTTCGTGTCGGCCAGGTCATATCTTCAACCCCATTGTCATTGTTCCAAAGGTTGATCCGGATCGAGATAGCCGGACTGCTCCAACCTTCACGGTGGGAATGAGCGGTAACAACCGCATCCTGCCTGCGGGCAGATGAACAGGCCCAAAATACGATGATTTTGGAAAAATTCTCTGTTCCGCAGGGAACATTGACTGGTGTTCCGTTTCAGACATTTGCCACCACTCGATGCTGGGTTGTCAGCAAATGACTGAAACGAGAGGAACACCAGCAAGATTATGTTTCCAGTGTAGCCTTTGTCTTTGACGTTTGCTCGCCAACAGAGCAGCAGAACGCAGGCAAACGCCAAAGACGCTACACTGGCAAATTAGCACGTAAAGCCGCAATCTGACAGCGTTTAGACCATGTGGCCTTGAGGCAATCTAAATCGCCGCGGTGCTTTAATCTTGCAGCCCGCCCGGCACCGGTTTTGCAAAATCACACGAGCATGCGCCAAGCTGAATGAAATGGGCAGTTACAGACCGCTTACCGGATCACAAGGCCCGGAAACCGGTGTCGTCCTTCTTCCGCCTCGGTCAGATCAACCGGTCCAATTGGACGCGAAAACTCGACGTCGGGCGGCACCGCCAAAACGTTAAAGTCCGCCTCATGCAGCGCCCCTTTAAGAGTCGCGTCTTCCGTTATACTCAATTTATAGTAAAGACCATTCCAGGCATCGATACCGTAATCGGTCGGCCCCTTGTGCAGAAATAATAGACGGTATTCCAGGTCCACCAGATCCTGGTTGGTAATTTTGTCCTTCAATTTATAAGGATAAGGCAAATAACACACGGTTTGCTTTTTACCATCGATGCAACGAAACGGCCGCATGGACAGGAATTTCTCGACGAACTTCTTTTCATTGATTTGTACTGAAATACGGCTCGCCCCCTCCTTCGATGAGAAATCGACGTCACCGATCGGATATTCTTTACCCGCCGCATCCACCAGGTAGATGGTCTTGGTGCCTTCCGGCAACTTCCCGCCCGCCACCTTCTCAGCAGCCGACGATATCGAGACAACGCCTCCATTGCCGATCACCAGCATCGCGGCCAGCAACACTCCCGCCGCAAGTCTCAAGTACGCCCTGCCCATCGTATGACCCTTCTGCACCTGCATTGGCATCTCCCAAGACCGCCTGATGTCGCGCGCACAGCTCTCTCCGGCCGGAAACACGCGGGCTTAATTGACACCTGTAATGCTAAACCAATTGTCCGCCCACTTTCCAATACACAGTCGCGTGATCGCAACCCGTCTGCCCGCGGCCGGGGTCATGACGTTCCGCTCCAATGTGAGAAAGGTGGGCCAAGTTCGCGAACAAAGGCGGGTTAAAGGGGGCAGGAATTTATGGCACAGATAACCGCCGGCTGAAGCCGCCACTTTTTACCGCTCGTCGCCGCCTTCGACGGCAACCCGAACAGGTTGCGAAAGAACGGTCTCATTGTCCCAATCGCTCCAGCCATCGGTGCCTTCGGGATACCAATAAAGCGTCGTGTACCCCATTGAGGCCGCCCGCTTCGTCGCATTCCACGCCATCCAACAATCCGATTGGCAGTAAAAAAGCAGCGGCTTGGTTTTGTCTCCTGCCGTCAGCCTGTCGAGGTTTTGAGCAAAGTAGCGTTCCAATATTGCTGGCAGCTTGCCAAGACCAACATCTGGAAGCCACGTCGAACCAGGGATATTAAGACGCGGCCTGGTCATCCGCCACTGACCGGACTTGGGATCGAACCCCGGCCCATAAGATGGCATAACGTCGATAAGCACCGTCAGCCCATCCCTGGCCAGCTTCTCAACCTCCTCCGTGGAGACCCGTTTTCCTCCCGGTACGGTGTCAGGCAGCGCCGCCCGGTACCGCGAAATCCGGTACCCCGTCGCTTCATCGAATTTTGGCTTTGCCCCCGCGACAGCGCCGCTCGCCGAGCCAAAAGCCACAACCATGATTGCTGCAGCCAGGCCGACAACAAGCCGACTCGCCGGTATTACCGTGGTGATGGGAAAATCCGAGAAACGGTATCGCTGTACCAACATCACTTTTTCGTCTGTTTCAGCGCCAGCCCCCACGGGTAGCGACCCACCGTAATCGACTTGATCGGCTTTAGGGTTGCAACATTGATTGCCGTCACGTCGTTTGAAACGCCGTTGGTGGTGAACAAAAGTTTCTCATCGGGTGTCAATTCCAGATGCCAGACTCGTTGGCCGACAAGGATGTATTTCTTCACCTTCATGCTTTCCATGTCGACGACAGCAACCCGGTTCGCCGGCCCCAGCGCAATGAACGCAGTCTTGTCATCGTGGGTCAATTCCATACCGACCGGCTGGATGACATCCTCCGTCAATCCTGGAATCTCAAAGGAGAGCTTCTTGATGATTTTGCGCGTCTCCATATCGACAATCGAGACCGTTCCGCCGATCTCCGAGGAAACCCATAGGTACCGGCCATCGGACGTGAATTCGGCATGTCGGGGCCGCTGGTCGACCAGGATATTGTCGAAAACCTCGTAGTTCGACGTATCGATCAGGTGCGCCATATTCGTCGTTTCAGATGTCGTCACCGCGATCTTGTCATCCGGTGACACCGCCATGCCCTCAGGCTCGATTCCCACATCCACCTGCTTGAGCACCTTGCGGCTATCGACGTCGACAACTGTCGTCACCGCATTGTCTTCATTGGCGATGAACAACCGCTTCCCGTCTGACGAAATTGCGAACTGCTCGGGATCCTCACCAGATGGCAGGTTATGCAGAAATTTGTCGGTTGCCGCATCATAGACCTGAACCGCGTCACTATCGCTGGCACACACGAAAAACCGCTTTTGATCGGGTGAGAACAAAATGCCCCGCGGCCGCATCCCGACATTGAACGTCCTAATGACGCCCAGCGACTTGGTGTCGATTACCGAAACCGTGTTGTCTTTTTCATTGGAAACGTAAAGCTCATGGGCTCTGGCCGGCTGAGAAGCCTGAACGCTGAACGTTATTGCAAGCGCCAACCCGAACTGCCCTACGAAACGACAGGCATGGCGATTTTGCCGAGCCATCGAGTTCCTCCTCAACATTTATTTTCCGACCACGGACTGCAGAATGCCGGCGTATGGTCCATCAAAAAGGAATTCCAACGCAGCCTGTCAGCCATTTGACCTGCGTGACGCTCTACCACCCTGAGAGAAAGGCGGGCGAACGCCATCAATTCCTCCTATAGGTAGATGACCGGAGCATGGCTTTGCATGTGTACTATGGTATCTGCGATATTTTCCCGAATTCCGATGCAGTTGTTCCCGCGCAAAAGCCCCGTTCCCAGGTCAACAAAAGGCCTAAGGTTAAATCGAATTACTTATGTGTTTTAAACTTATTGCCAGTGTTACGACACTGCGCCGCCACCTTATAAGAGTGTTCTGGGGAATATTCGGAAACGACTCTTCGAAGGAGTGTGCCTACATGCGACTTATTCGTGGCCTCGCCACGTGTCTGACAATTTCGATTGCCGCCATCTGCGGCGCCTCGCTCGCGAGCGCTCATGGCGACGTGACGCCTCAACCCGTCGACACCACAGGACTTGAACCCCTGGGCAAGGAATGGCGCGAAACCAACCCTTATCGTGGCAACGAACGCGCGATCGAAATCGGCATATCGGGCTACGCTCAGAACTGCGCCCGTTGCCATGGTCTGCAGGTCATCTCCGGCGGCCTGTCACCTGACCTTCGCTACCTGGACAAAGGCGATGAAGGCGACGAGTGGTTCATGGAGCGCGTCCGCAACGGCGCCAAGAAATCTGACGGCACGACAATCATGCCGGCTTTCGAAGGCGTAATCAGCCAGGAAGCCATCTGGGCGATCCGCACCTACGTCGAATCCAAATACGAAGAGTGAGCACACGGCCGTATGGCAACTCCATTCGCAGATCGCAGCGGCCGGGGCCTCCTGGCCGCTGTTGTTGCATTCACGATCGCCAGTATCGCCCTGGCGGTAAATGCCTCAGCCCGCCCGCTTGATGAGGTTCGCGAGCACGGCACCCTGCGCGTCAACGTCTACACCGACTTCAAGCCGTTCTCCTGGGTCGAGGGAGACAAGGTCGTCGGCATCGATGCTGATATCGGGCGTGCCATCGCAAAGGAGTTGGGCGTTAAGGCAGACATCATCGCACGCGGAGCCGGAGAGGAAGTCGACGACGACATCCGCTCCAACATCTGGCAGGGCCCTCGAACGGGCGGCGTCAAAGGCGATGTCTTGATGCATGTCCCCCTGGACCGCGAACTCATCGCTCGCAACAATCTGGCAGCCATCTCCAATGGCTATTACCACGAGCACGTGATCCTGGCCCTAAAGAGCGACGTCCTGGGTCCTGATGCAAGCCTGACGGTTTTCGAAGACGGCTCGAAGCACAAGCTAGCCTGCCAGTTCGCCACCTCGACGCACTACTTCCTGGCGTTTGCACGCGACGGCAAGATCCGCAATCAGGTCAGCCCGTTCGTCAAATTCGAGAGCGCCGCTGAAAACTTCCTGGAAGGCGGCAGCGCCGGCTTGATGGCGCGGCGTGCACAAATCGAATACACGCTACGAGGACACAACCTGAAACTGCACTACCAAACCCTGGAGTTTCCTGCTTCGCTGCGTTCCAAATGGAATGTCGGCACCGCCGTACGCGAGGACAGCCGGGATCTCGGCCACGCCATCGGCCGTATCCTTCGAAAACTGCGCAGCGACGGCGAATTGCAGAAGATCTTCGCCAACTACGGCCTCACGTATCATCCGCCCAAGCGGGTGGAATATGAAGCGATCGAGCGTCCGGGCTACGATCCGCTGCCGCTGCATCTGCGCAAAAAGCAAAAGTGAGCTACAGCGGCCCGGCCGTCAATTTCGCGGTAGAGCAAGTCGCGACGAGAACGTCACACATCCCGCATATGTGAACAATAACGTCAATTCGGCACGGTGCGTTCACCTCCTGTTTGTAGTATTGTATACCCAAAATCGAGGCACCCGGAGAAAGTTGACCATGCGCATGACGACCCTGACGACAAGGCTACTGGCGGTTGTATTGACCGGATTAGCCCTAACCAGCGCCACAGCACACGCCGGCGGCCCGCCCGATCCGTTGGACTCCGTCATGTGGGACGAAATGCGCGAGCAATTCTTCGGTGACGCCAGCTACACGTTCGATGGAGCCGTCAAGGTCAGCGTTCCCAAAGTCCTCGAAAACCAAGCCCAGGTACCGGTCACCGTAGACGCACGCGCACTCGGCAAAGTGAAGAAGCTGGTCGTCTTCTCCGATCTCAATCCCGTCCAGCACACGCTGACGATGACACCTTTTGAGGCCGCCCCCTTTATTTCCTTCAGACTGAAAGTCGAGCAGGCAACCCCGGTCCGCGCTGCCGCTCTGACCGAAGACGGCGTTTGGCATGTCGGTGGTGTCTTCCTGGATGCCGCTGGCGGCGGTTGCTCATCGCCGGCAATGGCACGCAACAAGCCCGACTGGGCCCTGACCGTCGGCAACACCAAAGGCCGCGCCTGGCGCCAGGCAGACGGCATGTCGCGTTTCCGCATGAGCATCAAGCACCCAATGGACACCGGTCTGACCCAGGACAACATCCCCGCATTCTATATTGAACAGGTCCTCGTGCGCGGTGCCTCTGGCAAGGTGCTGGCCAAGGTTGAGATGCGCGAACCCGTGAGCGAAGACCCAACCATTACCATGATGGTACGCCTGCCCGTCGGCGATCGCGCCATCCGCGTCGACAGCCGCGATATCGACGGCAATCAGTTCTCAGCCCGGATAAAGGCTGGCTGGACGGAAAGTCGCCTCAACCTGCCTCAGGCAGTCGCGGAGTAACCCCCAAGGTGCAAAACGACAATCCGCCCCTAAGCCGCGATCGTCAACGCCCGACCCAACGCCGATCTGAAGCACGAACAAACGGCCTGATCGACACCCGTATCGACCGCCGCAGGGCGCTGGCCTCCGCTGCTGGTCTGGCCGGAGCGCTCTCGGTCTGGCCGATGTTTTGGGCTGACGCCGCCCCGCTGAAATACGCACTGAAGCCAACAAAGCTTGCCCCCGGCGCCTGGATGATCACCGGTGCCGATGAAGCCATCACACGCCAAAACGGCGGCGCCATCGCCAACATCACCATCCTCGACACAAAAGACGGCGCGGTCATCGTCGACACCGGCCCCTCGCGGCGGTACGGAATGGAACTGGAAAAACTGGCCCGCGAGCTGACCGGAAAACCCGTCGTCCGGGCTTTGTTGACGCATTTCCACCCCGACCACGTATTTGGTTGCCAACCCTTCGATAAAAATGCGCTGGCTGCCCCAAAAGGCGTTGTCGATGGCTTGAAGCAATCCGGCGAGGACTTTGCATCCGCAATGTATTACCTTGCCGGCGACTGGATGCGCGGCACCGAAGTCGTACTGCCCGGCAAACTGATTGAAAACGAGCGCGAAGATGTCGGCGAACGGCGCTTTCGCTATCTGGTCTTGTCCGGACACACCGATAGCGATTTGGCAGTCTTCGAGGAAAAGAGCGGCCTGCTCATTGCCGGCGACCTGGCATTCCTCGATCGCGCGCCAACAACGCCACATGCCGACCTTCCCACCTGGCACGCAAGCATCTCTCAATTGTCCGAACTGCCATTCTCCAAATTGATCCCCGGTCACGGCCCCGCCGAGACGACCCCGCGCGCCCTGCGCCAAACCGGCGACTGGCTGAAGATGCTGGATGACAGAATCTCCGAAGCCTTCGAGCGCGGCCTGTCGATGAATGAAGCAATGACCGCCCCGATTCCCTCCTGGGCCGAAAAGCTGGCTCTTGCCCGCTACGAATTCGAACGCTCGGTCATGCACATCTATCCCAAGCTGGAAGCCGACCGCTGGCCCCGGGTCGACCATCCAGACCGCTAGTACTATTGTCGGATCGGCGCGGCCCGTAATTTGCCGGCATCGGCACCGACTTTTGGCCAATCACAACAGAAGATATCACCGAAAAATCTCTGCATTTGAACGACTTGCCGTTTTCTCCCGGGATTTAGCGGCATTTTTTCCGCCGCCCTGTACTATTTGTCAATAAGCCGCACCCTCAGCCTGCGTTACCTTGCCGCTGGCCTGTTTATCAGAAACAGCGCCGGTGATGGAAAATCTCACTGAACACACAAGGTCAAATGACCTCTACGACGGTGGAAATCCAGAACCACAAAGGTCCTTGAAACGGCCGGGCTGTTTCATAAGCAAACATCACGAATGCATGCACCAAGAAACATGCACGCGAGATCTAGGACGTATGAATTCGGTTACCAACATAGCAAACCAAGGGGAACGCCGAAAATGAGGAAGTGGATTCTGACTGCCAGCGCACTGGCGCTGTCGGTAGCAGTATCGCAACCGTCGCTTGCCGATGTCACGATCGACGACATCGTCAAAGACGCAGAGACGACCGGCGATGTCGTCAGCAACGGTATGGGCCCACAGGGTCAGCGTTTTAGCCCGCTGGACAAAATCAACACTGGCAACGTCAGCAAGATGGTTCCTGCTTGGACAATGTCTCTGGGCGGCGAAAAGATGCGCGGCCAGGAAAGCCAGCCGCTCATCAAAGACGGCGTAATGTACATCACTGGCTCTTACAGCCGTGCCTGGGCAATCGACGCCAAGACCGGTGACGAACTCTGGCAGTACGACGCTCGTTTGCCAGAAGGCATCCTGCCTTGCTGCGACGTTATCAACCGTGGCGGCGCGCTGATCGGCAACAAATTCATCTTCGGCACACTCGACGCCAAGCTGGTCGCACTTGATGCGAAAACCGGTAAGGTCGTTTGGAAGAAGAAGATCGACGACTACAAGAAGGGCTATTCCTATACGGCAGCCCCGCTGATCGTTCCTTCCGAAGCACACGGTCCGCTACTCGTCACCGGCGTCTCTGGCGGTGAGTTCGGCATCATCGGTCGCGTCGAAGCCCGTAAGGCTGAAACCGGCGATCTCGTCTGGTCGCGTCCAACCATTGAAGGCCACATGGGCATGCTCAATGGTAAAGAGTCGACCATGACCGGCAAGAAGAACGAAAGCTGGCCTGGCGATCTGTGGAAGACGGGCGGCGCAGCCACCTGGCTTGGCGGCACCTACGACCCAGAAACCAAGCAGATTTTCATGGGCACGGGTAACCCTGCACCATGGAACAGCGCCATGCGTCCAGGCGACAACAAGTGGTCCTGCGCACGTATCGCAATCAACCCTGAGAACGGCGAGATCAACTGGGGCTTCCAGACCACGCCGAACGATGGTTGGGACTACGACGGCGTCAACGAACTGGTTTCCTTCGACCTTAACGGCACGAAGGCTGCTGGAACCGCCGACCGTAACGGCTTCTTCTACGTCCTGAACCGCGAAAACGGCAAGTTCATCCGTGGTTTCCCGTTTGTCTCCAAGATCACTTGGGCCAAGGGTCTCGACAAGAATGGTCGTCCGATCTTCGACCCGGCAAATCGTCCTTCCGATCCAGCCAAGTCCAAAGATGGCAAGAAGGGCTCCACCGTTTTCGCCATCCCAAGCTTCTTGGGCGGCAAGAACTGGATGCCGATTTCCTACTCCAAGCAGACCAAGCTGTTCTACGTCCCGTCCAACGAATGGGGCATGGACCTCTGGAATGAGCCAGTCACCTACAAGGCAGGTGCTGCTTATCTTGGTGCCGGCTTCACCATCAAGCCGATCTTCGACGACCACATCGGCGCTCTGAAGGCTGTCGACCCGGCAACCGGCAAGATTGTTTGGACGATGAAGAACAAAGCTCCACTTTGGGGTGGTGTTCTCACGACCGCTGGCGGCCTCGTCATCACCGGTACGCCTGAAGGTTACCTGAAGGCACTGGACGCCAAGACCGGTAAGGTTCTTTGGAAGTTCAACACCGGTTCGGGCATCGTTGGAACGCCGGTGACCTGGGAGCAGGACGGCGAGCAGATGGTCTCCGTACTCTCCGGTTGGGGCGGCGCTGTTCCACTGTGGGGCGGTGAAGTTGCCAAGACGGTTGCCCACCTGAACCAGGGCGGCATGGTATGGACGTTCAAGATTCCTAAGTAAGCATCAAGCTTCAAGGAATCACGAGGTTTCGGTCGACAATTAGCCGATCGAACCGGGGTAAGCGGTCCAAGACTGCTTACCCCTTTTTTTGCCCTGTTTGGATAAACACTACCGAGATTGCACTTTGGCTGGAGAAGGCTAGATTATGTCCGTTAGCGCAGCCTCACCCAGTTATTTGGAACACACAAACATGCCCGAGAACTTCCTTCTCATCGACGATCATCCCCTGTTCCTTGATGCTTTGAAGCTCGCGATACAATCCGTTTTCCCCAACTCAGAGATCACCAAGGCCAGCAGCCTATCAAGCGGCATGGAGGCGATCGAAAACGGCAAGTTTGATCTCGTACTGCTTGATTTGAACATGCCCGAAGTCGACGGCTTCGAGGGGCTGTTGGAACTTCGTGCACGCCACCCCAAAATACCGGTCGTAATCGTGTCGGCCATAGATGAGCCCACAACGATCCACCAGGCGATGACCTGCGGCGCCTCTGGCTACATCTCGAAATCGGTCCGCAAGACAGAACTCGCCGCCTCAATCGACGGCGTCATGAACGGCGAGGTGTGCTTGCCGGACGGCTACCAGCCGCCGCCCACAGCCAGCGACGAAACCTGTGAGCTGATCGGCAAATTGAAGTCGCTGACACCGCAGCAACTGCGGGTTCTCAACATGTTGAAGCGCGGCCTGCTCAACAAACAAATCGCACACGAATTAGGTGTCGGCGAAACGACGGTTAAAGCCCACGTCTCAGAAATCCTGCGTAAACTGGGCGTTGCCTCCCGCACCCAGGCGGTCATCGAAGTTTCCAAAATCATGCTGCCCGAGGACAAGCCGGCTTAACAGGCTGTTGAAGCAGTCGCATATGAAATCAACTCATTAGGTGCTGCATCAATGCACGAAGCTCGGCTGGGCGAACAGGCTTGCGAAGCAATTCGCATCCAGCTTTCATGACCGCCGTGGCTGACTCATCGCCATGATCCGCTGTAATGACGACGGCGGGAATACGAATTCCGAATGCATTCCGCAGCATCTCAACACCGCTCAGGCCGCACGCATCGTCATCCAGATGATAGTCTGCCAGAATAATCGACGGCGGTCGTTCTGCCTCTCCAATATACGTCTCGATCTGCTGAAGGTTCAGCGCTGGAAACGTTCGACAACTCCACTTCTGAAGCAGCGTTTGGGTCGCAGCGATAATCTTCGGGTCATTCTCAATAACCACCACATCGACATCCACAAACCCATATGAACTACGAACAGCCGTCGCCTGCCGCGTCGCCGGCCCGTTATCCGACGATGCCGGATCGGCCATCGGAACCGTTATTGAGAAAGTCGACCCGGACCCCAGTTCGGAGTCAAGATCGACCCGGTGATCTAGCGCCCGCGCCATACGCTTGACGATGAACAATCCCAACCCGAATCCGCCATCGCGTGCCGGGCGAACATTGGTGCCAGCCCTGAACTCTTCAAAAATGCGCTCCCGTTCACCTTCCGCGATTCCCGGCCCGGTATCCGAAACCTCGATTCGGACGCATTCCCCTTCTGGTCGGGCCACCAGAGACACGGTTCCAGATTCAGTGAAGCGGACGGCGTTGGATAAAAGGTTTTGCAGCATTCTGCGCAGCATTGCTGGATCCGAAACCACCGCCAAACCTGCGTCATTGGTTTCTAAGCTCAATCCCTTTTCGGCAACCGTCGGAGCAAAATCGACCTGCAGGGATTCGAACATCTGCGCCAGCCGCTGCGGCTTGGGCGCGGGCTGGGTGACACCGGTTTCGATCTTTGTAATATCCAGCATTGCCCGCAGCAGATCTTCAACCGACGACAGCGCATGATCGATCTGATGCGACAGTCGCCGATGCTCGGAAATGTCCTCGCTCTCTGCGAGCGCTGAGAGAGTCAGGCGGGCGGCATGCAGGGGCTGCAACAGGTCATGCCCGACTGCAGTAAAGAACCGTGTCTTGGCCTCGGTGGCGCGCTCGGCTTCGTCTCGCGCAAGAACGAGCGCGTTGTTGGATCGCTCAAGCCCGTCCAATGCCTCCTGAAGCTCATCGGTTCGTTGGCGAACCTGGTTTTCAAGACCGATGGCGGCAGTAAACAGCGAATAGGAGTTGCCCTGCTGCTCCACGCTTCTCTCGACGCGCTCGATCAGTGCCGCATTTATCTTGTTGAGCTTCTCGATCTGGCGATGGAGGTCGGATGGATCTACGTGCTGCATTGTGCCGGCTACTTCAAATTTAACGACGAACTTCTGGTCCACTAACGGCATTCGGCGAAACGGTCGAATTATTTGCTTCCGAACGCAATTCCCGTCAGCGTCTGATTTAGGTGCATGGCGTTATACTGCTCACCGTAGGTATGAAAACCAACAACGTTGTGGCGCCGGTACAGCTCTTCGATCTTCGCCCCCATTTGCCGATTTTCCGCATCAAGGCGCCGCAAAATGCAATCGAACCCTAAAATCATCTCCGCGCCCGAAAGCTGATTGCCAACCTCTTCAAGTGTCGACTTCGTGGATTCAACAAGGTCGGTCGGTCGCGCCACCGTCAACACAAGGCCGACGTCGATCGCACAGAAAAACGTCAGGCTGCCGTCCGGATTCATGTTGCGGATTGACCGGCAGTAGAAATCCTTGCCAACCTTCACAACCAGTGGATGGGAAGCGAAACTGAATGGCCCAAGATCCTGCGGAATGAGGCCGATGGCATTGGCATATTCCAAGGCCGCAGGTTCGGCATTGAACTCATGAACGATTCGTCGCTCCGCATCGGCCGCCGTAATCACCAGCTTGGTCGGCGTCGGGTCGAAATTTTGCGTTTTGAATGCGCGGAATGGAACGTCGGTCTCAACCAGCATCAAAATCGCGGCTTCCTTGACCAGCTCCCCGTTGTGGATGAGCGAAGCATCCTTGAATGCCAATGCATCGCCCGATGAACCGCCAACCAATTGAATGTCACCAAGCGCCCAGTTCACAGCCGCAATCAGCGTCTCCTCGACATTGGACAGCCCATCAGACAATAGCAATCCGAATTGATTCGACGAGGTGCCGGTGGTGTTGATTTGGGATTTCAATCGACGGGCTGCCTGAGAGGCATCTTCCACACCCGAGAATCCGTCATGCTCGATGATCGCACTTAGAAAACGAAAGCACGATCTTTCAAACGCCACGACCTGCATGCTGCCTTCGCACAGTCCGGCCGGCGAAATTTCTCCCGAGGTCGTACAACCGCTAACCGCCGTCCCCGGAAACGCCCTGCTCAGTGCTGTCGCCACTTCTTGCGGGTCGAATTTGACGGAAAAGAAGACGATAAAATGCGCCAATTCAACCTGCGGAATGGCCATCCGCAATTCTGATACCGCTTCATCGACCGCATCAGCCGAAGAACACGCCGTGTGAATTCCGCAAGTCGAAGGGGCCCACGATTCCCACTGCACTGCCTGTTTCCTCCCAGACTGAACTCTGCGTCGGCGACTTCAATCAACCAACCCAGAGTTCCGGCGTTTCTCCTCCGTGACGCCCGCATACCCTGTGAGAAGGGCGGGCTAAGGACCAGACACGTACGCCGGTCCCAAAGTTCGTCTTTTGCTAATCTTTTATATTCGACGCGTCTCTTCCGCCAGGCGCTTAAGGCAATCGTCTGCTTCAGGAGGCCCGAAACAGACGTTTGCCTCGAAGCCAGCCTCACGTCGCCAAGCCTGAACGCTCCATTGAACGCTGACACAAAGATAGCACCGGCGCAATCTAGTGAGGTGGATCAGAGGCAGGAATTCGCCCGGCGGATGCGGATATGCGAATTCCTGACTCAACACACCGACTGAGAAACGGAACTGCTTCCATCTAAGTCAGACAGACTCTAGCAGACCGTAAAAGTTACCTTTGTGCGATTTCTGCCGGCATCTTCATATTTTGGCGCGCCCCCTTCAGTTCATCCGCCCAACTGATTTCTACAACAAACTTGCTGCGCATCGCTCGAGCGAAATCCTTGTAGCCGTTGGCGGGAATCGTAAACGCACCAAACCCGCCAATGACCTTGTCTTCATACCATTTCCGCAACGTCCTGCGTGGGCGTTGATCAGGCGGCGTCAGGGGTTTTAGCCCGGCCCCGGGCGCGCGGTAGGCCCCTTCGCCCACAAGTCTCGAGCGATCGACGATGATCGGCAGGCCGTTGATCACCGCACCGGCCTCAACGACCTGGGCGCGGGCTCTCGACAGGCTCTCAGGCTCCTCGCAATTATCAATACCGTCGCCCGATATGTCGATCACGGTCTTCAAGGGGGCAAAGGGAACGTCGCCTAGAACCGCTTCCTTGAGGTTGCGCAACATCCGCCCCATGCAGGTGTATTCACCGCTGTGGCGTGGAAGGGCTCGGATTTTCGCGGCAGCAGCAATCGCCTCCCCCTTGGAGCGGACCAGCGTCCACGGCAACGCAATTTGCGAATTGTCCGCCCAGGCAACAAGCATCAACGAAATCGCGCCCCTTGGCCCACCAAGGATAGTATTTATCACCCCGGTATCCTCCAGCGCCGCCGCGATCCCGTCCATCTGTAACCGGAACCGTTCCTCACTCACCGAGCCGCTGGTATCAACTGCGAGAATGAGTGCTGTATCGACCGCCTCAGATTGAATTGGCTGGGCGCGAGCGGGTAGGCATGCAATGGCCAAAAGGACGCCGGCGATCAGACAGATCCGGGCTGAAATCAATCCGCAAATAAATGTGGCGTCGACGATCAGGCTGCGTTGTCTTGAGAGCATGTTTTTTGATACCGCGTGGCAATTCATGTGGACAGTTGCTGTCCCCTCATTTGCCACATCGCCAGCCAAAACGAAACGGTACGGAACCCACCAGCTCCAACATGAGCTTGCTCAATGCTGATCCCAAAAAAACGACACCGGCCAACCGGATCTTGTCACCTAGCGCCAACATCGCCTTGGCGAATGTTGGGCCAAGAAGGAACCCTTCAACACGCGTTTACGCAGTGTTGGGCCAAGCAAGAACCCTTCAACATCGACTTGCATCTGACACAAGCTTGCGACATGCCTATCCGGTCAGTTCCGCTAGTTCTGCCAAAGGCCTCGGAGTGATGCTCGCCTCAATGGCCAACGGCCGCCGGTCTTGGCAAACGTCACACCCCCTGCAACGTCATGGCCGTGAAGACGGCCATCCACGCAAGGTGCGGGAATAGCTGAGTTTTCCTTCGTTCGCAGCCTCGGAGGAGACGCCGGACTTGCTGGCCTCCAGAAGGCCTGGCGGCGGTTCCTGGAGGCTTGCATGGGTCTCCACCTTCGTGGAGATGACGTTGGTGGGAGAGGTGATTTTGGGTGGCACTTCGCGAGGGTAGTCACTGCACGATGACGCAACCCGGCTTCCTGTGATCCCGCTCAGCCGTATCTTGTCACCTAGCTTCAACACGCGTTTACGCAGTGTTGAGCCAAGAAAGAATGCTCCAACACTCCCTCAACCACCTCCGTCATGGCCGTGAAGACGGCCATCCACGCAAGGTGCGGGAATAGCTGAGTTTTCCTTCGTTCGCAGCCTCGGAGGAGACGCCGGACTTGCTGGCATCAAGGAGGGCAGGCCGAGGTTCCTCGAGGCTTGCATGGATCCCGTCCGAACGACGGGATGACGTTGGTGGGAGAGGTGATTTTGGGTGGCACTTCGCGAGGGTAGTCACTGCACAATGACGCAACCCGGCTTCCTGTAATCCCGCTCAGCCGTATCTTGTCACCTAGCGCCAACATCGCCTTGGCGAATGTTGGGCCAAGAAAGAACCCCCTCCTTACCTGCCCAGCTTTGCAGCGCGGCGGCGAACTTTTCTTTTCGAAACGTAGCCAGCCTTGACCAACGCGTTGACGCAGGTGCGCGACAACTTCGAACCGTTGCGGCGCATGCAGCGCTTGACGCCAGGCGAACCTGGAGCATGCGAAGAGCAGTAGGAGAAGTAGTCGCCCATGCAGGCGCGCTTGACGGCCGGGGAAACGGCGGACGCCTGGGTCGTGGAAACTGCGATGACGGCCAGGGTCACGGCGGCGATGAGGGTGGTGTTCATTGTCTTGGCTCCCAAGGTCGAATTTGAGTTGCGTTGTCGGCGGTTGATGTCTCGCCGTCTGTTGAACCCAATATGCGCCCGAAGCCCCCATGACGCTGTTACAGCGGTCACAGGTCCTAGATTTTATTGATAGAATCGAAAAACCGACCCCTTACGCATACACTCACCGGGGATGATCGCAGGAAAGTTATTAGCAAACGATTAAGATTAATAACCCCCACGCCGATATCCAGTTCGGCAAAAAAAATGGGCAGCGGAGGGGGGGATCCGCTGCCCTGCGTCTGGGGTGCTTGTTGAGGGGCAGGCATGCGCCTCAGACGCTACGGCCCACCCGCTAAGAGCAGGCGGACGACGAAAAATTCCGGTCAGGCAACTTCCAGTTCGCGAGGGCGATTGTGCAGCCCGCACTCCTTGCCGTCTTCGTTTTCCCACCACCAGCGCCCGGCACGTAAATCTTCACCGGGAGCGACGGCTCGTGTGCACGGCTGACAACCGATCGACGCAAATCCTTCTGCATGCAGCGGATTGACAGGAATGTTGTTGGCGCGAATGTAGGCTTCCAGATCGGCTTCCGACCAATCCGCCAGCGGGTTGATCTTGTAGAGGTCGGGGTTCACGTTCCAGCTTGCAAACGGCACGTTCGCCCGTCCCGCCGACTGTTCTCTGCGCAATCCGGTGATCCACGCCGCAGCACCCTTGAGTGCCCGGTTGAGCGGAATAACCTTGCGCACCTCACAGCACCTTTTGCGTGCTTCTACCGATGTCCTAAAGCCGAACTCACCGTCCCGCGCAATCAATTCCTCAATGTCCTTGGCCTCAGGTTCCATCACCTGGATCTTGATGCCGAAGTGCTCCTCGGTGGCTTTCAGGGTTTTAAGGGTTTCGGGAAAATGCCGGCCCGTATCGAGCGTGAAGACATCAACTTCTACGCCAGACGCCACGATCGCATGCAGAACGGCCTGATCTTCTTTTCCAAGGCTCGTCGAGAACGCGAGGCGTCCGGGAACACTTTCGGCAACTATGCCAATTCGATAGGCCAGAGAAGCTGTCGCCGAAAGGCTTTCTCCCAACCCGGCTGCAGCCTTCTGTTTGCGCTGCCGCAGTGATGCTTCACGCCGCAACTCGAGAGGATTGCGCTGAGCCCGCTGGTAGGCGCCGCTATAACTCGCCAACGCATCGCTCCAATGCTTGTCACCGCGCCCACCGGTCAATTCGACGGTATCGAACCCAGAGCGAAGCAAATGCAGCGCCTGATCGGGAATGACATGGCCGGTCGCGCGAATTTCACCGCGAAATCCATGTTCACTGCGCAATAGCCGCGCAACCGAGAAGCCCCGGCCGTCGCTGAATTTTGCAAACGGAACCGAAATCGCATCGCCATTGAGAACCGCATCGACAATGACAGCCGTTCGCTCCTGCGGCGTCGCCGCAACGTCGACTTCGATTGCATTCCTCACAGCTCCAATGCTGCGCGTTGCCGTTTTAAGATCAACGAGTGCCATACAGTGCCTCTTTAAATGGATCGGCGCCAATACGCTTATAGGTTGTCAGGAACGCTTCACCGTCCTGGCGCTTGGCCAGATAGGTTTCCACGATGTTTTCGATCGCGTCGGTTATGTCTTCGGCGGGAAAGCTGGGCCCCAGGATTGAACCCACGGAAGCATCATCGCCAGGCGAACCGCCAAGCGTGATCTGGTAGTGCTCCGTGCCTTTCTTATCGACGCCCAGAATACCGATGTGACCGGCATGGTGGTGGCCGCAGGCATTGATGCATCCCGATATATTGAGCCGCAGTTCGCCGATGTCTTCGGCACGCTTGGGATCGGAAAAGCGCTCGGTGATGTCTTGGGCAACGGGAATCGCCCGCGCGTTGGCAAGGTTGCAGTAATCGAGCCCCGGGCACGCGATGATGTCCGTGATCAGATCCGTATTGCCCTCGACCAGTCCGGCCGATTTGAGATCCGAATAAAGGTCGTGCAAATCGACCCGCGCAACGTGAGGCAGAATCACGTTCTGCGAATACGTTACGCGAACCTCGCCACGGCTGTAACGCTCGGCGGCATCCGCCACCTGTTCCATTTCCGTCGCCGAAGCATCGCCAGGCGGCCTGCCCGGCTCCTTGAATGCCACCGAAACAATCGCGTATTGCGGATTGCGATGCTGGCTGACGTTGTGGCGAACCCAGCGGTCGAAACCGGCATCCTTAGCCCGTGCCTTCGAAAACGCCGCCTCATCCACACGCATGTTGGGAAGCTTAGGCGCAGCGAAGTGGGCGCGGATACGCTCGACTTCCTCGGCGGGAAAATCGATCCCCTCTGACTGAATGCGCTTCCATTCGGCTTCCACCTGATCGCGGTAGGCATCCACCCCGATGGCATTCACCAGGATCTTGATACGCGCCTTATACATGTTGTCGCGACGGCCATGCATGTTGTAGACGCGCAGCATCGCCTCCAGATACGACAACAATTGCCCCGGCTCCAGGAAGTCCTTGACCTCTTGGGCGACATACGGCGTACGGCCCTGACCGCCACCGGCATAAATGCGGAAGCCCTTGGTGCCGCCCGGCCCACCGACCATGCGGATACCGATGTCATGGAACGCGATTGCCGCCCGGTCCTCCAATGCACCCGTGATCGCGAACTTGAACTTGCGCGGCAGGAACGAGAACTCCGGATGGTTGGTCGACCATTGCCGAATGATTTCCGCCCACACCCGTGGGTCCTCGATCTCATCGGCCGCAGCCCCCGCCAGGGGATCAGCCGTGACGTTGCGAATGCAGTTGCCGCTCGTTTGAATGGCGTGCATGTCGACTTCGGCCAACGCTTCCAGGATATCGGGAACGTCGGTGAGCTTGATCCAGTTGAACTGGATATTCTGGCGCGTCGTCCAGTGCCCGAACCCTTTATCCCAACGCCGCGCGATCATCCCAAGTTGGCGCAATTGCCGCGATGACAGCACGCCATAAGGAATGGCGACCCGCAGCATGTAGGCATGCAATTGCAGATAAAGACCGTTCATCAACCGCAGCGGTTTGAACTCGTCTTCGCTCAGATCACCGGCGAGGCGGCGCGCGACCTGACCGCGAAAATCACGGTTGCGGTCGGCTAGAAAATCACGGTCGAATTCATCGTAGCGATACATTAGTTGGCCTCGCTGACTGGCTTGATTGTTGGCCGGTGTGCGGCGCGAATCCGCTCGCGAACGGACTTCGCACGCGGCTTGCCGGCGTCAATCTCAACGTCCATCGGATAAGCACCGACAATGATCTGGTCCTTGGCGGACTGTGCCGCCATGGCTTCCAGCACCGCGATGCCGTCCTTGTCTTCAGCAACACCCGCCGAAGCCAGATCCCGCAACCAGTTGCCGTCGCGTCCCAGGTAAACCACCAGGCCGTCGCTCAATCGATTGGCTGTGAAAACGTTAGGCATATTCAAGCTCCCGTTCAGGTGAGGCAGTGCGGCGAGCCGCTTCAACAATGTCAAGCTGTCCCTCGACTGGAAGCCCGGCAACCCGTCCGACCAACAAAATTGCAGGTGCAGTCAGCGCGAGCGATTTAGGCCGCCGTGCCAGGTCGCCGACGGTCGCGCGAACGCGGCGCTCGCAATCCCGGCTGGCGTTTTCGATGGCCAGGACCGGCGTTGATTCATCCCATCCCGCAGCAAGCAATTCGCGACCCAGCGCACCGGCGGTCTTCACGCCCATGTAGACGGCAAGCGTGTGCTGGCCATCGTTCAGCGCTCTCAGGTCGATATGCGTAAACTCCGGCAAACCATGCCCAGGGCCGGCGCCCGACAGGAACGTCACGGTGCGCGAAAGATCCCGGTGCGTCAGTGGAATTTGCGTCGAGGACGCCGCCGCCACAGCCGCCGTGATACCTGGCACGACATCGACTTTGATGCCCGCCGAACGCAACAATGCGACTTCTTCGCCGCCACGGCCGAAGACAAATGGATCCCCGCCCTTGAGGCGAACGACTGTCTGCCCACCCCTGGCATGCTCTAAAATCAGCTTGTGAATATCAGCCTGCTTCCAGCTCACCTGCCCGCCACGCTTGCCTACGTGGATCATGGTGACACCCGCACGCGCATATTCCAGCACCTGCCTGTCGACCAGGTCGTCGTACAAAATGACGTCTGCCGACTCGATCGCGCGGACCGCCTTGATGGTCAGCAATTCCGGATCGCCCGGGCCTGCGCCCACCAACACGACACGGGCGCCGTCAACTGGCAAATGAGCCTCAAGACCGGCCGTCAGGAAATCCATTCTTGGATCGTGTTTCATATCTCTACCCCGCCAGCGCATATTCAACAGGAGCAAGGCTGTCTTCAGCCAGCTTCACGACTAGGCCGTCGATGGCCGCATCGGTCAAAAGCTGACACGACAACCGCGAGGAATCGTCCGCGCCCATGATTTCGTCGAGCTTGTCCAGCTCTTCATCCAGCGGCGCGATCACCTTCGACACCCACTCGTCTGGAAGACGCACATGGCACGTCGCACATGCGCACGCCCCACCGCACTCAGCCTTGATCGGCAGGCCGTAGTCGCGAATGACTTCCATCACGCGATAACCCTCCGGAGCCTCCAACGTGTGCCGGGTGCCATCGGGAAGGTCGACGTGAATGTGGATAGTCGTCATCTCGCAATCATCTCCGTACGCGTGCAGCTCGCTTGTGCGCCGCATCATTTTGCATAGGGGAATAGATAGCGAAATTTTTTGCTCAGATACAGTAACAATTCGGCTATAAGTGGAAAAATGTTTCCACATCAGGTCGCTTTAGAAATCCTGACCTCACCACACCTTGATGCGGGAACGAGCATGCCGCCGCCCTGCCGCAACCAGGAACGCCGTTCCAGACCTTGAAATCGAGCGGTGGTTTACAACGCAAGCCGGATCACAAATGCGACAACCATCAAGGCCGCAACGCTGACAGCCCACAGGCCGGCAAACCAGGCCAATCGCACCAAAAACGACCGACGGCCTGGATCTGTGGGCTCATTATTCAATGATAACCCTCGCCTTCACGTACCTTGCCGCGAAACACCCAATAGGAATAAGCCGTATAGGCGAAGATGAACGGCAGCAAAACAACGGCTCCGATGAGCAGGAACAACAAGCTGGAATCGGGGGCCGCCGCGTCCCAGATGGTGATCGAATGCGGCACCATGTAAGGGTAAAAGCCGATTCCCAGCCCGATGAAGCAGATCACGAACAACGCGAGCGCGGATAAGAACGGCCGCAGCTCCTGGCGTCGGCTCAATCCGAAATACAAACTGTAGGCAGTCCCCAGAACCATCAAGGGCACCGGGGCAACGTAGATGATCGCCGGGAAGGCAAACCACCGCTGCATGAATACGTCATTGAGGAACGGCGTCCACAAGCTGACAATGCCAACCATAACGACGGTACCGAATGCGCTTGTCCACGCCCAACCGTAGGCCTGCTGTTGCAGTTCGCCTTCGGTCTTCAAGATCAGCCAGGTCGAACCCAGCAACGTGTAGCCGATAACCACCGCAAAGCCTGTGACAATGCTGAATGGAGTCAACCAGTCCCACCATCCGCCAGCATAAGCGCGCCCTGAGATCTCAATGCCCTGGACAAGCGCACCTAGCGCAATGCCTTGTGCAAATGCCGCTGTCAGAGACCCAAGCGTGAACGACCAATCCCAAAGCCATCGATACTTCGTAGCTTTCCAGCGATATTCAAAAGCCACGCCACGAAAAATCAGCCCCAGCAGCATGGCGATGATGGGCGCATAAAGCGCCGGCATGATCACCGCATAGGCTAGCGGGAAGACGGCAAACAACCCGCCTCCCCCAAGTACGAGCCAGGTCTCGTTTCCATCCCAGACCGGGGCCACTGTATTCATCGCGACATCGCGGTGGCTGTCCTTGCGCATCAACGGAAACAGGATGCCAAGCCCCAGGTCGAAGCCATCGAGAATTACATAAGCCAGCACCGCAACGGCGATAAGAATGGCCCAGACAAGCGCAAGGTCGAGTTCCATCGATGCTCTCCTATTGGCCAGAGGTGCGTGGCTGAGTAGATTCTCCGGGGAAGCGAAGCGGTGGCGTTGGCGTAATGCCGGTTGTGCGGGTCGGCTGGTTTTCCGGCAGCCCCGCCTCTCCGGGCTCGGGTGTTTTGCCCATCAACTTCATCAGGTAGAACACCCCCGCTCCAAAGACGAAAAAGTAGACAACTACAAACGCCGCAAGCGAGAATGAGACAGCCGGGGCGTCCAGTGGCGACGCCGAATCTATCGTCTTCAGCAGTCCGTAAACCGTGTACGGCTGCCGCCCCATCTCCGTCGTGATCCAACCGGCAAGAACCGCAACGAAGCCCATCGGACCCATCACAATCGCAGCCCGGTGCAACAGCCCCGGTCGGTAAAGCCCGCCCCTGAGCCGCGCCACCAGCGCCCATAATCCCAGACCGACCATCGCAAAACCAATCCCGACCATGATCCGGAAACTCCAGAAAATCACAGGTGCATAGGGGCGCTCATCTTTGGGCCAGGCCTTCAGCCCCTTTAACTCTCCATCCCAATCATGCGTCAGGATCATGCTTCCCAATTTCGGAATCTCGATTGCGTAGAGTGTTTTCTCCGCTTCCATATCCGGCCAACCAAACAGGATCAACGGAGCGCCCTTCTGAGTTTCAAAGTGTCCCTCCATCGCCGCAATCTTGGCCGGTTGGTATTCAAGCGTATTCAGGCCGTGGGCATCGCCGGCAACGATCTGCATCGGCGCAACGATCACCGCCATCCACATCGCCATCGAGAACATCAGCTTCGCGCTGTCATTGTTCCTGTCTTTGAGAATGTGCCATGCCCCCACAGCACCGACGACAAAGGCCGTTGTCAGGTAGGCGGCCAGAACCATATGAACCAAGCGGTAGGGGAACGATGGATTAAAGACGATCTCCCACCAGTTCGCCGGCACAAACTGCCCGACGTCATTGTAGGCAAACCCCGCAGGCGTATGCATCCAGCTATTGACCGAAAGAATCCAGAAGGCGGAAAAGAACGTCCCAAAGGCCACCAGCGCCGTTGCCAGGAAGTGCAGGCCCTTGCCGACTCGGTCCATGCCAAACAGCATCACGCCCAGGAAGCCGGCCTCAAGAAAGAACGCCGATAAGACCTCATACCCCATCATCGGACCAAGCACCGGCCCGGTCTTATCGGAAAACACGCTCCAGTTGGTGCCGAACTGGTAACTCATCACGATGCCGGAGACGACGCCCATGGCAAACGTGACTGCAAAGATCTTCAACCAGTATTTGAATGTGTCGAGATAAACCGAGCGCCCGGTCCACAGCCACAGGCCTTCCAACACAGCCAGATACGAGGCAAGCCCGATCGAAAACGCTGGAAAGATGATGTGGAACGACACCGTGAACGCGAATTGGATCCGCGCCAGATCGATAGCAAGTGGCATGTCCATAAGGCGACCGCTCCAAGGAATTGAGATTGTCTAGCAGGCTGTTGAAACGCGCTCGGTATTCATTGAATCGATCACGCGCACTAAGCTGTTGGTTTTTCGCATGTTCGATCCGCAAAACCGCCCACGCTCTAGCCCAACACGCTTTCACTCACGATAGAGCAAGTTCTGACCCACGTCAGCCAGACAGAATGTCCTGAACACGCCAGCCCCCGCTGGCTGGCGGTATTTCAAATGCAACCGCAATCAACGCACCTGAAATCCAGTCGCATAGCTTCGGTTGTGGCAAGGCACTTATGCAACCTATAGTAAACTGATTGTCAATCATGTTGCCTTACTTAATGGAGCAAGGCGAAAAGTTTGGCCAAACCACTAAAACGATCTCTCTGGAGTATTTGCGTTGAGAGTCCCATCAACATTGAGGTTCACGCTGCTATTGTTCCTGGCAATTGCCGCAAGCGCACCCGCTATTGCCCAAAACCAATCGTTAGAAACACAGCTTGAACCACGCGGCGTTGTATCGTCGCGCTCAAAAGCCGTTATCGCATCCGAACTGGTAGCGCGGTTAAAGAGCATTCCATTTACCGACGGAGATCACTTCCAAAAGGGCGATACGCTGCTCGAATTCGATTGCCGTCGCTATCGGGCTGAATTGGACGCGGCCCTCGCCGAACAGCGCGCAGCACACCTAAACGTCCGCGAAAACAGCGCGTTACGACGCCACAAGGCCGTCGGTGCCAATGAATTGGAAATTTCCCGCGCCAAGTTTGCCCAGGCAAAAGCCGCAGCCCTGGCGATTGGCGTGCGCATGAGCCAATGCAAAATACTCGCCCCATTTTCCGGCCGCATCATCGAAAAGCTCGTCAATGAGTTCGAAATTCCAAAGGCAAATGAACCGCTATTGCGAATTATCGATCACCGCAATCTGGAAATAGAACTTATTATCCCGTCGCAATGGCTGTCCTGGCTGAACACGAACCACGAATTCAGCTTTATCGTCGACGAAACACAAAACGCCTATTCGGCAAAAGTTCATTCAATCAGCGCCGCTGTCGACCCAATTTCGCAAACCATCCGCGTCAAAGGAGAGTTCCTGTCGCCACCTGACAAAGTCCTGCCCGGAATGAGTGGAACGGCACGTTTCAAAAACGCTTCAGCGCTAGCCCAACAAGTGCCGAAGGGGTGATGTCATGGCCGCAGCTTTAAGATCCAAGCCACGCACAGCCCGGCAAAACGGCCCCTCGGCCCACGCTAATCGGCAACGCTCATCCCCCGCGAACCCGCCGCGCCCGACAGATACCGGCACCACCACCGGCCTTGAAATGATCCTGGCCCTTGAAGCACGGTTCCGCGCCGCTGAGTCACCCGAAGAAATCGGCTATCTGGCCGCCAACGACATGCGCAAACTGACCGGTTCCCGCCAGACATTCGTGCTGCAGGCAAACCGGGCGGGCTCGTTCAAGATCAAAACCGTCTCCAGCCTGGCAACCCTCGAACGCGACGCCCCCTTGATCCGCTGGATCGAAAAGCTGGTTGCAACGATGCATAAGGAACACGCACCCGCGCAGGCCGTTGACTTCACCCTGCCCGCCTACTGCGACAACGACTGCCAGGACGCGCGCGCCTACCCCTTCCGCCACCTTCGCTGGCAACCACTTAAGTTGTCGGATGGAACCGCCTTCGCTGGAATACTGGAGGCTCGCGAACGTCCTTTCACGAGCGCCGACCAGCAGCTATGCTCTCGCCTCGCAGACGCGCTTGGCCATTCCTGGCGGGCGCTGACAACCGACAGAAGCCTGCGCCCCTCGCAACATCGACTTGCCATTTGGGCAGCACTCACCTGCGCTGTAATTCTCGCCGGCGCTATCCCCGTGCCGTTGACGACCATTGCGCCAATGCAGATCACAGCCAGTGATCCTTATGTCATCACCGCCCCGATGGACGGCGTCATTAAAACCGTTTCGCAAGCCCCGAACACTCACATCTTGAAGGGGCAAACCCTGTTCAACTTCGACGACACGAGCTTCCGCAACAGAGCGCTGTTGGCCGAGCGCGAACTGGCGATTGCCAAAGCCACCCACCACAAGACACGTCAACAAGCCTTCTCCAGCGAGGACGCCCGCTACCAGCTTGCAATCACCAGATCCGAACACGCATTGAAGGCCGCCGAACTGGCCTATGCCAACGAACTGCTTTCCCAATCGCACGTCACCGCCCCGGTTTCAGGCATTGTCATTTATCCAGACAAGAACGAACTTGAAGGGCGCCCCGTCGTAACCGGCGAAGCGGTCATGGAAATCGCCGACCCTCAAAAGGTCGAGATTCAAATTGATCTCCCGGTTGCCGACGCCATCGTCCTGAAAAAGGGCGCCGATGTCCGCGTCTTTCTCGACGCAGCCCCGCTTGAGGCCCGTGAAGCCCGGATTATCACCGCCAGCTACCATGCCCAGCCCCAGGCCTCCGGCCAATTGGCCTACAAGCTCACCGCCCGGTTCAAACAACACCGCGGCGAACTCCCCCGTATCGGTGCACACGGATCCGCTCAGGTCTTCGGCCAGACGACTTCTCTTGCTTTCTTTTTATTGCGCCGTCCGATCGCCGCCATCAGGCAGACTTTCGGATTCTGATTATGACCACTGAAGCGCAAGCAGAACCCCTCGCAACCCTGCGTGAGGACCTGACCCTTCGCCCCGGCGCGCCAGCAAAAAACGGCGAACCGCGCTGGCTGATTTACGACCCCGTCCGCCACCGGTATTTCGAAATCGCCCAACCGGCCTTCGAACTGCTGTCGGTATGGCCCGCACCCTCACGCGATGAATTCAAAGAGCGCTTCGAGGAAAAGTTTCTTCGCTCGCCCTGCGATACCCAGATCGACGAACTCCAGCATTTCATCCACTCCAACAGCCTCACCCAGACCCCACCTGGCGGCGATAGTCGCGCATTCCTGGAACAGTCCCAACGCACTCGCCGAAGCGTTTTCATGCAAGGCGTCCAAGGGTACCTGTTCATCAGGTTTCCCCTTGTCCGCCCCAGCCGTTTCCTGACCGCGACCTTGCCGATCGTTGCTCCGCTCTTTTCGCGGCTGGCCGCCTGGATCATCCTTACCGTTGGCCTCATTGGCATCTACCTGGTCTCCCGGCAATGGGACGCCTTCACCCACACCTTCCTGCACTTCTTCTCCACCGAAGGAGCGATTTACTACGGCGTCAGCCTGATTCTCATAAAGACGCTGCACGAGCTCGCCCACGCCTACACCGCGACGCGCTACGGTGTGCGTGTTCCCACAATGGGCGTCGCCCTGATGGTGATGTTTCCTGTTCTTTATACCGACGTCACGGACGCCTGGCGGCTACGCTCACGACGCCAGCAGCTTGAGATTGCCGCAGCCGGCATCGTCATGGAATTGGCGATCGCCTGCCTTGCCACCTTCGCCTGGGCCGTCCTGCCTGAGGGACCTGCAAAAAGCGTCGCCTTCACGCTGGCGACCAGCAGTTGGATTCTGAGCCTTGCCATCAACCTCAATCCCCTGATGCGCTTTGATGGCTATTACCTGTTGGCGGATTTCTGGGGCATTTCCAACCTTCAGTCCCGTTCGTTTGCCATTGGCCGCTGGTGGTTACGCGAAGCCTTATTCGACCTCAAACACCCTCCACCCGATCGCTTTGACGCTCGGACGCGCAGGCTGCTTGCCGCCTATGCCTTCGCCACCTGGATCTACCGCTTTTTCCTTTTCCTGGGCATCGCACTTCTCGTCTACCACATCTTCTTCAAAGCCCTTGGCATCGTCTTATTCCTCGTTGAGATCGCTTACTTCATCGCGCTGCCGATAATGCGTGAATTCACATGCTGGTGGACAATCAAGGACGAAATCATGCAGACCAGACGAACGGCCTATACAGCCCTGACGATTGCATTCCTAATCGGGCTTGCGGCAATACCGGTAAGCCGCACCGTTGTAATTCCCGCCACTCTCGAAGCTGAAGCTGCAAACAGCGTTTTTGCCCCGGCGCCCGGCAGGATCAAAGACGTTTTCATACATGACAGTGAGCCGGTTCGAAAAAATCAGATCCTGGCCCAATTGGAATCTCCCGAGCTATTGCATCAACTGAGATTGACTGAAAGAAAGATAGAACTTGTAAAAGCACGAATTGCCCGCATAGCATCAGGTGAAAAGGAGCGCTTCAATAGCACAGTGCTCCATCATGAGCTTTCCGCCTTGCAGGAGAAACACGACGGACTGGATCGAGAAGTCGCCCGCCTGACGCTGCGCGCGCCGTCCGATGGCCACATCCGCGACCTCAATCAACTCGTTCACGTCGGAAGGTGGTTGAAAAGCGATGAACTCATCGCCCGCATTGTCAAGGGCGGCGACAACCGGCTGCGAGGCATACTTGGCGAGGACGATCTCTGGCGGCTGGAGCCGGGTGCATCAGGCATATTCATTCCCGACGACCCATCCATGTCTTCACTTGCCGTATCGCTCGACGCCATCAACACAGCAGGCGAAAACACATTGGAAAACGACTATCTGGCCTCGACTTTCGGCGGCCCGATCCCTGTCGAGAAAACCTCAGATGGCAAGTTGAAGCCGGTCAACGGCATTCATTCGGCAAGCTTTTCGCCCCGCAACTCAAACCTGCCAGTCGCAGGTCGGAAAGTCCTGCGCGGCGTCATCCATCTGACCGGAAAACCGGAAAGCCTCGCCGCGGCAGCCTGGCGCCAGGTCATGCGGATTCTCGTCCGCGAATCGAGCCTGTAGTTCGAATTAGATTTTCAAAAAATACCGTTTCCTGTCCCACCCGCCGGAACCAATCGGCATTCGTACCGGAATGCGGATTGTCTAAAAATATCAGCAAACAACAAGTTTTACGCTTTGAAATAAATACAACCTATAGATGCGCTTCAGCGCCGGTTCAACCAAAAAGTAATTTTATCCATCTATAAATTGGCAACTGAACAACAACCGCAATTCTCTCCCCCAAAGTTTTTACCCGGAAACCGGAGTCCGATTTATGCTTCTCGATCCCCGCTGGCTCAATAAGAACTCGACCCGCAGCAATAAGCCGTCATTGAAACAATTGGCAATGAGCTCCGTTTCCGCCCTTTCCCGCTCGGCATTAATCGCCAGCAAAACACCATTCCGTTCACGCCCCCCATCTCAAACCTCAGAGATATTCGCCAAACTCATTGCAACCCTTGGCCTCACACGGTTCTTCCGCAGGCGTGCAGCCGTACTCCGCCGCCACGCCCGCAGAGCCCGTGAAGCAATCATCCACAACCAGCAGCGCAGACAACAACGTGCTCAACGCCGCAAGCAACAACTCCTTGCCCAAGGCGGCGCCAGTGGCCTGCATGCCCTCGAACCCCGCATGGTGTTTGATGCCGCAGCCGCTGTCACAGCCGAAAACGCTGCCGATCAGGTCGCCCAACAGCAAGCCAGCGACGCCCAGAGCGCCGACGCCCCACCGCCCACCGAAAATAAAGCCACCGCGGATGCCGAATTAACCGCGGCTGCCGATAACATCCCCACAGCATCTGACCGCAACGAAATCGCCTTCATAGATTCCAGCGTCCAAGATATCGCCGAACTGCTTTCCGGCATTGACCCGTCGACTGAAATCATCATGCTGTCGCCCAACGAGGATGGCGTTGAACAGATTGCCGCCGCCCTTGAAGGCCGCGAGAACATCGACGCAATTCACCTCCTTTCCCACGGTGAGCAGGGCCGTATCTTCCTGGGCAACGATGTCCTCGATACCGCCAGCATGCAAGGCGAACACCTCGACGACCTGACCGCCATCCGAAGCTCATTATCGGCAGAAGGTGACATCCTCATCTACGGCTGCGACTTCACCAGCGGTGAGGCTGGCCTGGAGGCTGCCATGCTGCTCGGCTCGATTACCGGTGCCGACATCGCTGCTTCGAGCGATGCCACCGGCAGCGCCGATTTGGGCGGCGACTGGGATCTGGAAACGAACGTCGGCACGGTGGAGACCGATAAAATCAACGCGGCCGAATACAATGGCCTGCTCGCACCGCTGAGCGTCACTCCCGTTGGCACCGGCGGCGTCGATGCCACGACACTTGCACAACAGATCGTCGGCACCGATGTCTCGATCGTCAGCGCGACCCTTGGCGGCGCCAATTCCCAAGCCGGTACATTCTCTGGCGCTACTGGATACAACCCCGCCTGGCTCGCCTTCGACAATGGCGTCGTCCTGTCAAGCGGCACCGCCACAAGCCTGACCGCCAGCAACACCGCAGACGGCGATTTTCTGAACATGGGCCAGCCGGGAACGGCTGATTTTGACGCCGTGGGCGGCGGCACATCTTTTGATGCCTCCTATATCGACATCAAGTTCGTGCCCAACAACGACCGCATCGCGCTGGAATTTGTTTTCGGCTCCGATGAATATAACGAATACGTCTACGCCTCGGTCAACGACGCCATCGGCATCTGGGTCGACGGCACCAACATTGCTCTCAACCCGACTGGCGACCCGATCGGTATCGACACCATCAACCAGGCCGCCGACTTCAATCCGGGCAGCGGAAGCCAGGCCAACGATCCCAACCCCGCAAATGGCGTTTACGATTCCTCCGCCCCCGCCCTCTACGTCAACAACGACATCAACGACGGCGGCCCGGTCTATTCCACCTCGATGGACGGCTTCACCCGCACGCTTGGAGCCAACATCACCGTTACGCCCGGCGTTGAAACGACCATCCGCATCGGCATCGCCGACATTGGCGACGGTGTCTGGTCGTCCTGGCTCCTGATCCGCGGAGACAGCTTCCAGTCCAACCTTATTGCTGAAAACGATGCAGTCGGAACCACCGTCGACACCCCGGTCACCTTCAGCCCGACCGCCAATGATGTCGACTTCGACGATGACGCCATCTCAATCATCAACATTGCCGACCAGCCGATCACGGCAGGCAACTCAGTCGTGCTGGCGTCTGGCGGAACAGTCCTGCTTAACAATGACAACACGCTGACCTACACACCGCCCGCCGGCTCCACGGCCCCCGAATTGTTCACCTATACGATCACTGATTCCAACGGCAACACCGCCACCGCCTATGTCACCGTCAACGTCGTATCGGGCGCCGCCCCGACGCTTGACCTCGACGCTTCCGCTGCCGGCACCGGCTTTGCAACATCCTATTCCGCAGGCGGCACACCGGTTGCGATAGCCGACATCGACACCTCAGTCGTCGACACGGATTCAAGCATCGCCAGCGCAACAATCGGCATTTCCAGCTCCTTTGCAGGCGACCAACTGGCAGCAGGCTCGCTGCCCGCCGGCATTACCGTTGATACGGCAAGCTCCAGCGCAACCAGCATCGTCCTGACCGGCAACGCTTCACCGGCCGACTATGCCGCGGCAATCGAAGCGATCACGTTCTCCAACTCGGATGCAAACCCCGACACCACCGATCGTCAGGTCGCAGTCCAGATTACCGATACGCAAGGGCTGTCCTCCAACCTCGCCCAGGCGACCATCTCTATCTCAGCAAACCAGTCACCCACTGCAGTCAATGACACCTTCTCGACCGACGACGCCACATCGGTCACCATCGACGTCATTGGCGGTCCCGGAGCCGACAGCGACCCCGATGGCGATAGCCTGACCGTGACCCACGTCGATGGCAACGCCATTACCGACGGTGGACCAGGCGTTGCTGTCACAGGAGGAACCGTCACTCTTGTGTCTGGCGAGCTTGTCTTCACCCCATCCGGAGCCGGCTCACCGTCCTTCACCTACACAATCGACGACGGTAAAGGTGGCACCGATCAGGCCACGGTCACCGGCACCGTAACGCCCTCAAACCTTCCGCCAGTGGCAAACGACTCAACCTCATCAGGCGATGAAGACAACGACATACCCATAGCCCTTACCGGCACAGACAGCGATGGCAGCATTGCCACGGTTTCGGTGACGTCGCTGCCGCCAGCTTCAGAAGGCATCCTCTATTACGCGGGCGGCACTCTACCGGTCTCCACCAGTACGCCACTGACCGCGGCCGAGGCGGCAGACCTTGTCTTCACTCCGGCCGAGAACTTCCATGGCACCGTGACAGTCTCATTCACGGTCACCGACGATGACGGCGCATCAAGTGGCTCTGCAAACGAAGTTATAACCGTCAATCCGGTCAACGATGACCCCACCGCCGTTGATAACGACTACACCGCCTGCGAAGACGATACAGCTAGCGTCATCGGCAATGCGCTGACCGATAACGATAGCGGCGTCGATGCCGATCCCGATGGCGACGACCTCGAACTGATCGCCGCTTCGAACGTTGCCGGAACAGCAGGCGGCCTGTTCTCCGTCACGACCAACGGCCAAGTCACCTTCGACCCCAAC
>JAHZKP010000010.1 GCA_022600345.1 Alphaproteobacteria bacterium
CTTCAGCCCCTGTGCTTGATAATTCGAACCCAGGTCCGAGCCGTATAGAACGCGCGGCGGCTCCGACAGGTGTTCATAGATCAACCGCCCGATAATCTGGCCGTCTTCCAGAATGAACGGCACCTTGTGGCTGCGAACTTCCAACACGACGCGCGAGCCTTCTCCGCCACGACACGCCGACTAAAAAACAGAACTGCTTCCACCTAACTCAGGCGCCACTAGCCGTTCCTTAATCGCCTCCTCTCCCCTGGAGGGAGAGGACGGACCGCCATGACTTGTGAGCGCCCTGAAAAACGATACGTTTATACATCCGCAACAGGTGCATGTCGGCGCTCACAAGTCATCGTGGCGGACCGAGGTGAGGGGGATGGGCGATCGCGGCAACCCAGAAGCAAGACCGGGCCCCCATGCCGGACACCGGGATCACAACGTCACCGGGGGGCTTACGGCCACTCGCGCATCCGCAACCTGATCATCGGCTCCACCACCACCGAAATGATCCGCTCCTGCAAGATCCCGATTGTGCTGTTTAGGTGATCATGCGGAGGCTGGTTGGGTCTGGAGGCTTGAAGGCTTGAAGAGGCAGAACTGATAGTTCAATCTGCGACTTTACAGGGACGTCACACCGGACAATCTACCGCCAACTCCACTCTTCTGCGTCCCCGGAAAATGCGAAAAGCATTTATCCGGGGTCTTGATCGGATTTGGCAAGTGACTCCTATCCCTGCAAACAGCAAGATCCCGGATAGCTCATTTGCTTCGCTGCATGAGCTTCCGGGAACGCAGAGTGCTGGTAGGGAAACGAGAATAACCAGCCCCCACTACCCAAAATGCTTCGAGAGCTTCAGCCCCTGGGCTTGATAATTCGAACCCAGGTCCGAGCCGTATAGAACGCGCGGCGGCTCCGACAGGTGTTCATAGATCAGCCGCCCGATAATCTGGCCGTCTTCCAGAATGAACGGCACCTTGTGGCTGCGCACTTCCAACACGACTCGCGAGCCTTCTCCGCCAGCAGGCGCATGGCCGAATCCAGGGTCCATGAAGCCCGCGTAGTGAACGCGAAACTCACCAACCAGTGGATTGAACGGCACCATCTCGGCGGCGAAAGTGGGCGGTACGTGAACGGCCTCTTTTGAGGCGAGGATGTAAAACTGATCGGGATCGAGGATCAGCCGCGACTGCCCCCTCAGATGGATCGGCTCCCAGTAGTCGAGAACCGCACACGCTCCCGGCTTGTCGACATCGACAACGCCCGAATGCCGTTTTGCCCGGTAGCCGATCGGTCCCTCGCCCACTTCGTCAAGATCAACCGATAGCGCCAGTCCGCCCTCGATATCGGCCGCCTGCGAACTGACAAGACGGTCAGTGTTGTGCAGGGCGCTTAACGCAGAATCATCGAGCTGAGGCTGGCCGCTTCGGAACCTTATTTGAGACAGCCGTGAACCGGTGCGAACAACGATTGGGAATGTCTGCGGGCAGATTTCCGCATAAAGCGGTCCGCAATAGCCGTCCGGGATCTGGTCGAAAGCCGTAACGCCATCCGCAATCACGCGGGTGAACACGTCAAGCCGCCCCGTGGAACTCTTTGGATTGGCAGATGCCGAGACACCCTCAGGCAACGCCAGGGATTCCAGCAGCGGAACAACATAGACGCAGCCTGTTTCCAATACCGCGCTACCGGTCAGATCGATTTCGTGCATGCGCACATCGTCGAGACGTTCGGCAACAGAAATACCGGGACCCGGCAGGAAACTTGCGCGCACCCGGTAGGCCACCGAGCCCAGGCGCAGATCGAGGCTGGCGGGTTGCAACTGGGTATCGGCGGGCGGTTTTTCCAGCTTGATCCCGCCAGCATCGATCATCGCCTCGATCGCCTGCACGGGAAACACACCCTCGGTTCTGCCATCGGTTTGGCGCGGGTTATCCTGCAAAATCAGCGCCCTTTCCCATTGCTTTCAGCTCACTCAGACAGGCTCTAGACCAACACAACCTTGACGCCAAGGCCGAATTGCGGGTAGTCCCCATGGATGTTGATCCGTGGTGATTTGGCTGGCCGGCTTGCAGCCACGAAAAACAACTCGCTAAAAGGCCGCGCGCTCCTATCCTAAGCTCAAAAACAGCTTTTGGGGCCCGGCTTTCATGACGCCGGCTCTCCGGCCGCCCGCGGGCTGCCGGTATTGGAAGGAAAGATGCGCGCAAATGACCGACAAACCAGATAATCAGGCCGATCCTCAGGCTTGGGCCCCCGCAACCCGCCTTGTTCACGGCGGCACACTACGTTCTGAATTCGGCGAGACCTCAGAAGCCCTTTATCTGACCCAGGGCTATGTCTACCAATCAGCCCAACAGGCCGAAGCCCGCTTCAAGAACGAAGAACCAGGCTACCAGTATTCGCGCTTCGCCAATCCGACCGTTTCGATGTTCGAAGAACGCCTGCGCCTGCTGGAAGGGGCTGAAGCCTGCCGCGCCACCGCCACCGGCATGGCCGCGGTAACGGCCGCCTTGATGTCCTACCTCAATGCCGGCGACCACGTTGTCGCCGCGCGTGCCCTGTTTGGCTCGTGCAGATATGTCGTCGAAGATCTCTGCCCACGCTTCGGCATCGCCTGCACGTTGATCGATGGCACCGATAACGGCGCCTGGGAAGCCGCCGTCCAGCCCAACACCAAGGCGTTCTTCTTCGAAACGCCGGCCAACCCGACACTCGCTCTCGTCGACATCGCCGCCGTCAGCGCCATCGCGAAACAGGCTGGCGCCATGGTCTTCGTCGACAACGTTTTCGCGACCCCGATGCTGCAACGCCCGATGGAACTGGGAGCCGACGTGGTGATCTATTCGGCAACCAAGCACATTGACGGCCAGGGCCGCTGCCTGGGCGGGGCGGTCTTGGCCTCAGAGAAGTTCGTGGAGGATTATCTTTCCGTCTTCATCCGGCAAACCGGCCCCTCGATGAGCCCGTTTAACGCCTGGGTCCTGTTGAAAGGCCTTGAAACCCTCCCGTTGCGCGTGAAAGCCCAATGCGAGAACGCTACGAAAATAGCTGAATTCCTGGCCGGGCACCCACAGATTACCCGCGTCCTGTTCCCCGGCCGCAACGATCATCCCCAGGCTGACTTGGCGAAACGTCAGATGAGCGGTTGCGGCCAGGTCGTCGCCTTCGAGGTAACAGGTGCCAAACAGGAGGCCTTCCGCTTCCTCAACGCGTTGCAAATTATCAAGATTTCCAACAACTTGGGCGATGCCAAGAGCCTCGTTACCCACCCCGCCACCACCACCCATCAGCGCTTGAAGCCCGAGGCCCGTGCGGAATTGGGCATCAGCGACGCCATGATTCGTCTTTCAGTGGGTTTGGAAGACGCAGGTGACCTGATCGGCGACCTTGAGCAAGCGCTGACAGCAGCAGCGGCCTAGCAAAAAACGGCCCTAAAGCCCGAACTACGGGCTTTAGGGCCGATTGTTTGACAAAATTGTGACCGTCCGACCGGCTAATTGACCGGCGTATTTTCGTGCGTACAATCTGCTGCAGCACGAACCGGATGACTGCCGTTGCACTTAAGAGTTGCCGGCCTCATCAGCGGTCAACGCGGCATGGTACCGCGAATATAAAACTCGTTGAAAGTACAATGGTTTATGAATCCGTCACGGAGGGCGTCCGCGTCAGCGTTGAGCCCGAATACCTGGAGGATCAGTCGTCTCCCGACGAAGGGTATTTCTTCTGGTCCTATACAGTTGAGATCTCCAACGACACTGAAGGGCCCGTGGTGCTTCGCACGCGGCTGTGGCAGATCACAGACGCGGTCGGCAACCGTGAGGAAGTGCGCGGTCCCGGAGTCGTCGGACAGACCCCCCGTATCGACCCGGGCGAGACCTTCACCTATACATCGGGCTGCCCCTTGCGCACGCCATCGGGGATCATGGTCGGCAGCTATCAGATGGTTGACCGGTTCGGTCGGCTGTTCGACGTCGCGATCCCTGCGTTTTCGCTGGATTGCCCGTTCTCCATGCCGACTGTCAATTGATGCCATCTGAGGACCGCGCTGACCGTGAGCACAATTCCCTCCGCTTTGTCAGCGCTCGAGTTACTCGAACGTCTGGTCGCCTTCGACACAACGAGTCACAAGACGAACGTTCCCCTGATCAAGTTCGTTACCGACTATCTGCGACGGCACGGGATCGATTGCCATCTCATCCCCAATGAAGCAGGTGACAAGATCAATTTGTGCGCGACCATCGGCCCGTCTGATGCCGGCGGCGGCATAGGGCTGTCCGGCCACACCGACGTCGTTCCGGTGACGGGCCAGGATTGGCAGACCGACCCGTTCACCTTGACCGTCCGCGATGGCCGCTATTACGGCCGCGGCACCACCGACATGAAGGGCTATCTGGCTTGCGTTTTGGCAGCCGCGCCCGATTTCAAATCGAGAGATCTGAGCCGGCCGATCCACATATTGCTTTCCTACGACGAAGAGATCGGCTGTGTCGGCGTCCGCCCGATGATCGCTGAACTGGGGCGCGACCTGCCCATGCCCGAGATCGTTTTTGTCGGCGAACCAACCGGCATGAGCGCAGTTGATGCGCATAAGGGGCCGGCTCGCTGGCAGGTCACCGTCACCGGCAAGCCTGCGCACTCCAGTATGGCCCATCTGGGCGTCAATGCAGTCCATTGGGCCGCCCGCCTGATCGATGAATTGACCCGCATTGAGCAGGAATTGCGCGACACAAGCCGAGATGAACGCTTCATGCCGCCCTATTCAAGCCTGCAGATCACAACGATTACAGGTGGCGCTGCCTCCAACATCATTCCGCAATCCTGCACATTCGGTTTTGAGATTCGCTCGCTTCCCGGCCTCGATATTTATGCGATCCAGTCGCGCCTCGAAGCCTATGCCGAATCGGTCTGCCTGCCCCAGATGCGGGAAGTCTGCAAACAGGCTTCAATCGATTTCGAACTGGTGAATTACGTCCCGCCCTATGGTGCCAGAAAGAACTCCAAGGCCGTTGCCCTCGCTCTCCGATTAGCGGGCGACAATCAGACCGCCGCGGTTTCCTACGCAACCGAGGCCGGGCTGTTCCAGGCGGCCGGCCCTGACACGGTGGTCTGCGGCCCCGGCCATATCGATCAGGCCCACACCGCCAACGAGTGGATCGCAGTCAGCGAAATCGAAAAATGTATGCGCTTCATGAAACACCTTGCCGACTGGGCCCAAGACTGACACTCCCAGACTGACATCCCCAGACTGGCGACCCTGGCTGACGGGGCTCCCCCAGACGGCAATGTGACAACCAGCACGCTTGCGCTTGGTCATTGCTCCCGGCCCGTGCCTGGGCTGATATAAACCCGTGCCGAAGCAAACTTGACTGGTGTGGGCTCAACACCTCGTGGTATGTGGCATACCAAGATCGACCCACTCGGTTGAGGACGATGAATTTAGGCACATTGGTTCGCTGACCGAAATCGGCCTACCGCTAGAGCAACATCCGATCTAACGGAATCGCATTCAGCGAGTCATAGATCGGATAAAGTTGCTCTAGAATCATAGGTGTAGAGCATCTTTATCCGACCATTCGATCACGAAGTGTGACCGCGGATGGTCGGATGATGCTCTAGTCGCGCGCAAGCAACGGGCCTGCTCCATGGAGGAAAAACAAAAATGGCGATCAAGGATCTCCTCGTCGCATACGACGGCAACGAAGCCTCTGAAAAGGCGTTGGAATTCGCGCTGAAGATGGGTGTCAAATACGGCGCCTCGGTCACCGGCATCAAAGTCAACACACCGCCCAAATTCGACAGTCACGTCGAGCGCTGGATGCCCAAAGGCGTTCTGGAAACCATGATGGAAGCCCAAAACGAAGCTTCCGCCGCCATCAAGGAAAAGTTCGACGCCCTAGTAAAAACCTCAGGCTACACCGGAACCGTCGACTGGATTGTTGAGCAAGGCCAGCCCGACATAATGCTCGCCCGTTGCGCCCGGTTCTACGATCTGCTGCTGGTCGGCCAGTTCGAATCCGCATTCGGTCCGAATAAACATCGTACCGTTGATCCCAAGGAACTGCTCTTGCGCGCCGCCACGCCGGTGATCATCGTCCCCAAGGATTATCAGGTGCGCGACTTCAAGGAAACCGCGGCAGTCGCCTGGGACGGTAGCCGGTTCGCGGCACGCGCGCTGACCGACGCCATGCAGATTTTGGAAACCAAAAAGACCATCGATCTGTTGGTCAGCGACAAGAACCAGACCGACGACGGCGATCAGGTCTCCCGCATGCCCAACCTCAACATCGCCGATCATATTCGGCGGCACGGTCTAGTGGCGACAGAAACGCAACTCGACCTGGGCGGCCGCACCGCAGCCAAGGCAATCCTCGACCACTGCGCGAAAACCGATCCCGACGTCTTGATCATGGGCGCCTACGGGCGCGGCAGCTTTACCGCCGTCCTGTTCGGCAGCACCACACGCGATATCCTGGAAAACCAGAACGTGCCGGTGCTGTTGTCGCATTGATTGCAGCAATTTCTCAGTGTCCGATCCGGTGCCGCCTGTCATACAGCGGGCCCGGACGGTGCTGCGGTGGCGCTCTAACGCGGGAAATTATCTAGCGTGCCAAAATCCCGAATTCGGTGAATGGAATGTAGGAGACGAGATCCCCTCGCACGATCGCCGGCGTTTCTTCGTCGACCTCGATCAGACCGTCGGCCGCCCTGAGGCCCGAGATCAGGCCAGAGCCATCGCGTGCGAATTTCTCAACCCGCCCCCCGTCCGCGCTGTCGTTGAAGGTAGCGCGCCAAAACTCGCGTCGGCCGAGTTTCCGGTTGGGAAAATCAAACGCCGCTGGCAGCAGGTAGCGACGCGGGCTTGGCCATTGGGCACCCGAAAGGCGCCGCAGCATCGGATAGACGTACATCAGGAAGCACACGAAGACCGCAACAGGATTACCCGGCAGCCCAACCATGATCGCAGGCCCCGTTTGCCCGAACATCATCGGCCGGCCGGGCTTGACCGCAATGCGCCAGAAGTGCCGCGAACCCAGTGACGCCAATGCAGCCGACATGTGGTCTTCTTCGCCCAGGCTTGCCCCGCCGCTGGTCACGATAACGTCGCAGGACTTCGAGGCTTCGCCCAGCCGCGCGATCACGTCTTCGCGGCTGTCGGGCCAAACTCCAAGGTCGACCGTTTCAGCTCCCGTCAATTCGACCAGCGTGGACAGCATCGGCGCATTGGCGTCATAGACTTCGCCGGGCTCAAGCGCCCTGTCTCCGGCCCGGATCACCTCATCGCCTGATGATACAATTCCGACCCGCAGGCGCCGATGGCAAGTTACCGTCCCCACGCCCACTGAAGCCAGTGCGGCCAGATCCTGTGGACGCAAAATATGCCCGCTTTCAAACAGCGCCTGACCGCTTCTCAGGTCTTCCCCGGCATGGCGCACATTCGCACCCGGCTTCAGCCGTGCGGGAATACGCACAAAGGATTCGCCTTCTGTTTCGGAAACGTCGCAGTCTTCCTGCATCGCGACCGTGTCCAGGCCATCGGGCAAAACCGCCCCCGTCAATATCCTGACAGCGGCGCCAGAAGCAGCCGTCCCCTCAAAGGGGTGGCCTGCCGCAGCTCGCCCCCCCACCCGCAAATTCGCACCCAAGTCCCGGTCGTAATCCCGCGCTGCAAAGGCGTAGCCATCGACCGCCGCATTGGTATGCAGCGGAACGTCATGTGGAGCTTGGATCGTGTCGGCTACAATACGCCCGGCGGATGACGCAAGGTCCACTGGCTCAACTTCGCAGATCGGCGAGATACGCGCCTTCAACAGATCTATCGCCACCTGGTGACGCATCAATCCAGCAGTTGGCGAAAAGCAGTCATTGGGTAAGTAGGGCTGGCGCATGGAAGTTGGCGATCCCGGGAAGCGACGACGACCGGGCTAACCTGTGCCAAGCGCTTGATCAATTCAAGCGTGAGTTTGGACGTGCGGATGGTGTCGGCCAAGGAGAGTGATCGTCTTGCGTGATCGGCAAGAGCATAGCCAATCGCGCCGACAGGCGGAGGGTAGATTGCCTGCCGGCCATCAAGTATGATGGCAGCATCAGCAAACTAAATCTCCTGACCAGGTTCCACCCAGCCCACGCTAACTCATCTATTTTCTGCTAAGAACCCGCTTACAGGTTGTTGAACAGTACGAACAACCCAACCCCGATTGCCGGTCCCGCCAGGGTGGCAAGAACCACCATAACGAATGACTTCGACGCCATAACACTACCCCGCACACACAAAAAAGAATGCAACTACTCAAAAACACCTGGGTGATTTCAAAAACCGCATTCTTGATATCCTACTTTAGACCGGAAATATAGTTTGCACAGCTACGTTTTCGCAAAAGTGTTATAAATTACACTGTTCACGGTGGTTGTGAAAGGTATCGCTATTGTATTTCACCTCGAACACCACCAAAAAACCACGTTAATTCAGTAGCTTAGCTAAGGATTCGCAGCTCTGGTAGCGTTGCGGCAAATTAATCAATTTACGGCCCAAAAAACCGCATCGCAGGAGGTTGAAAAGTAGGCAGATTCCAGGTTCTGATGACCCGGCGCAACACCAGGATGCCGCAGCGCAACACAATTCCCGCTACGGCGTCCTTGCACTTGGAAGACCAGCAGGGGGCTCTAACTGATCGGCCAAGCCGCTCGACGCACTGGGCGGCCGCCGCTTGGAAACCCAAAGGGCCGGGCGGATTTGCGCCAATCTCTGCGCATCCCGTCTTGCCCGTGGCACCGCCACGAGCTGTGCCGGTCCACTTGATCTTGTCACAAATCCGCCTCGGCAGAATGGTTCGATTTGGTCGGAAAGTGCTCCAACCCACCTTACTTACTGGATTAACCCCGCTCAAACAGCGGCAACTGCCGGGCGTCCTGCCCCTGTGTTTCCCTCGACAGTTGTTCGATCCGGTCGAAGGGAACCTGCTCGGCGGTAATTAAGGATCGCTGCGCTTTCAGCGGCCTGACCCGACCTTCCTGGACGAGGTGGAATTCACCAACCGTCTGCCCTGGCAGCACCGCGGCAGGATCAAGCCCGCTTTCGCTCTGGAAAGCAGCCTTCAGCTTGCGCAGCGCCGTATCTTCTCTGACCCGCCCGATGAACCAACTGGTGATCTGATCGCGGCTCTTATAGTCCAGGTCGCCTGGCGACTGTGTGGCAAGCATCAAGCCCAATCCAGCAGAGCGCGCCCGCTTCAACAAACTCTGCAAAGGTTCCGCCGTCGCCGGCTTGGCGTTGGCTGGGATATAGAGGTCGGCTTCGTCGAACATGACGATCGACTGCAATTCGTCGTTGGGGTTGCGCTGGCAGAACCGCAAGGCTTCCGACAGGAATTGCGATACCCAGAACAAGATGTTCTCGTTGTCGCCCAGGAAGCCCGTGTAGATGATGGAAAGCCGCGTGCGCCCAGGCTTGGCGAACGGCCCAAGACCCAGGAAAGACTCCATGCTCATCGGCTCGCCACCGCCCTCGAACAGCACCGAGTTGCGGTGACGAAGGCTATCGAGTTGCGCGACCAGGTCGCGGCGGATCTTGCCTGATGGGTCCATGCGCTGGGTCTGATCGGTCAGCTCTGGGTCTTCGTCCTCAAGCAGCGTAATCAGATCGCCAAGCGTCACTTCAGACGTTGAGCGGCTGCCCAGGATCTTCAAGGCGACCGAAAGCGTGCCCGATTGCTTTTGATGGGTCGCGGAATTCTTCAGGTGAAGCATTTCGCCAAGCGCCGCCGACGATAGGTTGGCCAGCAGTTGCTGCTCGTGTTCCGGCAACTCGGCAATGCCGTTTGGCAGCAGCGTAATCGAGATGGGCCGGCCTGATGCCCGCCCCGGCGTATAAACCGCAACGTCAATCGCATCGGCAAGCTTCTCGCGATCCGATTGACGCTCGCACACCTCGTCGATATGAGAGCGCCACACATCCGGGTTGGCATACGAGCACAGGTCGCCTTTTCGGTCGATCAGGATGGCTGGAATACCCTCCAGCAAGAGCTGCTCGATCAGGCTCAATGCCAGAGTCGTCTTACCCGAGCCAGAGCCCCCCAGAACCGCCGAGTGGCGCTTCATGGCGCTGAGCTTGAGCGAGATGTCGCGCCCCTGTCCGCTTAATTCGCGACCGATGTTCAGCCCGCCGTCGGGGCCGCTCTCGTCGAAGTCTTCCTCAGGGTCGAGCGGTGCCAGAACCTCGCCGTTGGCTGCTTCTCCAACTTCTTCAAGGCCCCATGGCGCTGGCGAATGGAATGCCGAAGAGCCCTGCGTCGGTTCACCGACAGTCTCGGTTGGCAATGTCGGCGCATCGACATCGATCATCGGCGGCGCTGCAACTTCGCCGGCAGGAGTTTCGCCAACTGTCCGTAGCAACGGTTTCGTTCTCGGGCGCACGCCATCGGTTGGCGCAGGCAGCGAACGGCCAAGCAAATCCAGGCGCAACAACTGGATGATGGCGATTACATTCGACAACAACTTGGCATTCTTGAACCAGCTCTCGAAGCCCGGATCGTTGCGATGGTGATGGTGGAACTCAGAGACCATAATCATCCGTTCCCACTCAGGGATCGGCACCAGCAAGGACCGGCCTTTGGCATCGCGGAACTTGCGGAAGGCTTGCGCCGTCTGGTTCTTCTTGTTGGGCGGGAAGTCGGAAGCGCGCAGAATAAAGCTCTGATCCGAGCCCATCGCCGCCAGCACTTTTTCCAACTGCCGCTTCAGGCCGCCACCCTGGGTTGGTTTGTTGCAAAGGAATATCCGCGAGCGCGTGTCCAGGCCGGAGGTGTGCTTCAAGAACAGATCGAAAGTCGGCACGTCATCGGCAACGTCCGTCCGCTCGATCTTCAGGTCGATTGCACCATCCCACTCCTCGGCAGCCAACTGCAGCGCCGCCACCAGCGCATCCATCTGCTCGTTGTCATCCGCCGACATCTCGGCTTCCGATTGATTCTGGAACCGCTCCCAGTGATCGCGGTAGTTGATCGTCGGCACGATGGAAGCCGCGGGCGCGGGCTCAGCCGCAATGCCGCCACCCAATGCCCGGGCAAGCTCGGAGATAAACCCGCCCGTGCTGTCAGGCTCTTCTTCCTCGGTATTGCCAGCAAGCGTATTCAGCCGGTTTTGTGCATGCTCCAGCAACCGCCGCGTTGACAGTCCGGCAAACTCTTCAAAAAACGACGGCCCGAAATAGGCGCTGGCATCGGCAACCGACAATTCGTTGCCCGAAGCTTCGGTGAAATACTCCAGCCGCTTGGCGATGATCTGCCGGGCTTCGTCCGCGGTCCGGCTTTCATAAAGCGGAACCGGTCCGGATTTCTCGATCCTGTCGCGGAAAGACTGCGCCAGCGGTTCGCGCACGCGGTCGTAGAAATCGTCAAGGCACGAAATAACGATCACCGCGTTCGGCAGCCGGTTGGTAATCTGCATCAGATCGCCGACGGCCTTTTGGAAGCGCGCTTCGGGATCGGAAAAATTGACGAGGTCCTCGACCTGGTCGATGCAAAACACCATCGCTGCACCATCGACAACCCACATCAGTTGCCCCAGCGCGGTGATGATCTCGAACGCCCGGCCTTCGCCGTCGTTGGGATCGAGGGCGGCAACGGCTTCATGTGCCAGTGACGTGAGCGGACGCCCATACAGGTACTGGCGCACACGCTGATCGATGCGCGGATCGCGCCGCTGAAGGTAGAGCAGCGCGCGAATGATGTTCACGTCAGGCTCGCTGTCCATGAAGCTTGGCTCGGTGACGATCTCGTCGGCAAGCCGCAACACCAGCCGGGCCAACTCCTCGCTGCCAAGCGCGCTCTCGCGCAGCATCTCAAGATCGGCAGGTGCAATATCCTTGCAGTGCGCCATCAGCCGGTCGGTCAGCCTTTGCAATCCGCTCTCACCGCCCTTGTCGGGATCGAACGGCTTTTCAAGCGAATGAATGAGACGGCGCAGGAAGTAGTCGGCATAATTCGAAATGTCGGGCGTCATCTGCGCATAGCCGAAATAGGCATTCCGGCTGCGATGAGACTGCGTGCGAAGGGCCCGGATCAGGTGGGTCTTTCCCGCCCCTGACTGCCCGTGAAACAACAGTATGCGCGCCTGCGCGGAACCTTCTTCGCGCACCGTGGTGACGAGTTCGAGGAACTTCTTGCGAGCCTTTGCGTGCACGCCGTCGACATCGACAGGGTCCGCCCGCCAGATATCATCCTCCCAGGTGATGGAATGCTCGAAAGCTTCCGACAACCCTTCAGGTGCGATTGCGTCTTGTGCCAGCGGCTGCATCAATCAAATGATCCTTACACTTCTTCAGTCATGGTGTGGCGCGATTGTGCGCTATCAATCCGGCTCGACGACCCGGATCAAATGCCACTGCGTGTTCTTGTAGGTGATGGCCGAGGCTTCGATTTCCTCAGCCGATTTTTGGTCTTTCAGGTCGGCGGTTGCCAGCCGCAGGTGACCGGTCCGGTGGGCTTCGCCCAGCATGCATTTGAATTCGATCTCGGACAGCCCCCAGTCGGGATGCGCCCCCTCCACCGCCTTCCAGACCCTGGCAATCAGCGCTTTGCGGTTGCCAGCCCAGCCTTCCGCACAGGTCCGCGCCGCGACCTGCACATCGCGGGCAAAGGCGGCAGGGTCAGGCCTGCGCGTTGGCGGCAGCGCTGCGCCCGGCAACCCGGCGTCGTTCGCTGCAACGGGTTTGGCGGCAGGAGCGGCCAGCGCGCTGGTGCGGACTTTTGCCGGCGACTTTGCTTTCGGCTCATTCAACGCGCTTTCGGCAAGCCGCCGCAAAATCGCAATGCGCAGCGCATCGGCATCGTTCTGGCGCGCATCGACGGCTTCTGCAGCCAGCGTCGCAACCAGCCGCCCATCAGAGCCCAGGTCACGCGGCCTGCTTGAGAGTTGCCCGGCAAGCAGCCGCCCTGCTTTTGCAGAAAAGCCGGAACCTGCACCAAGCCCGGTCTTGATCTTGTTGCCGAAGGCCCGCTCCAGCGCCACTACGGCAAGCTGTGCTCGTAGTTTCGCAGTCGTCTGCGTGCCCGCCGGCGAAAGCCCATAAGTCTGCTGTAGAATAAACGCCCGCAGTCCATCCGGAGTAAGAAGCGATTTCAGTTTCTTTGGCCCTATCGCCTCAAGGCCCAGCCCTTTGGCGACCAGTCGGCCATCGCGAACTTCCGGCCAGGCACCGGCACTCGCCCCCTTGCGCGACAAGAAGCGATCAGCAGCCTCCCGGCCCTCGTCGGTAACGGCAAAACGGCCCCGTGCACTGGTGATAAGCCCATCGCATTCCAAGGCATCGACATCGTCAAGTGCCGCCTGGCGCAGCTCCGCGGGCGACAGCTTGTGACTGAACAAGGGAGAAAAATCGCGAACGATTTGCGCGCGGGTCGCCCCGTTCGCACAGGCAATCCGAACCAGGAAAAGTATCCGGCGAAGCGGCAACGCCTGAGCGCCTGCCTCCGTCGCGGAAAATTCGGCCTCCACAGCAGCCATTGTTTCGCTGTCCCCCAACAGTCAACGCCACCGGGCCAAAGCCGCGAAACGAACGGCAGGTCCCAAAGTGAAATGGCGATGTGATGGCCCGGACGCGCGAATCACCGGACTTATAAGCGGCATTCTGGTGCAAGTCGGGCTTCGATCCAAGCCCCCCGCTCAAAACGAGTATGGACAACCCGGAAAAGTCCGGGCCAATCACTGGCTTTGCAATGCGATCAGAACGCTGGTGCGGCCGCAATTCTTGAAATATGCGCACCATGGCATGCCCACCTACAGCCTCTGAGCAAACCGGGAGAAACAATGCCCCCGGTGCTCCTGCCAGCCTACTGTGGCCGCCCAGACCCGCCAGGTGTTACCGAATAGTCTTCATGCTTATCGAATAATAAAGAGAGCGCTTCGCCGACATGCTCGGCGATATCCTCCATTTCGTCATTCTCGCTGAGCCGGAAATGAATCCGTCCGAGTAATGCCAGCATCACCGGTACCGACATATTCTCCGTGACCTTCTCAAAGTCCTTGAGCACATGTTTCGACATGGCCAACCCTCCCAGTTCCCTTTCGCCAAGTTAACCCGGCGCAATTCTGGTCCCCCCCGGCAGGCCCAGGCTGAAGCGCGTCCCAAAATTTGAACCCGCCCCTGATCGCACGAAGTGTGCAAAAAAGTTAGCGCTACAACAGCGCTCCGTTTTTCTCAAGCGCCGCAATTGTGAAAAAACTTTTCCTCTCGGGCGCACGATTAGACTCCCGTAGTATTGCACGGCGGCAACGGGGCAAAATCCGCAAAAAGTTTGATGCCGCCTGCCTTTTGCCGCCTCGCTGCCCAACTCACGACACCTTGTTTGAGCCCAATTGGAGGCTTGGGGAGGCAAGAGGGAAACGGGTTTCGCACGGGTCGACAAGGGCCAATCTGCAGGTTTCCGTTTCATGCATTCGATCGCCGAAGGGGCCATGTGCATCGCCTGATGCATGAGGCCGCGGCGCGCTATCACAGTTGCGTGAATTTGGATCGCTGATTCGGCACCTGGTTAGCATTAACGCATCGTTAAAGGGTTACTGCGATGGTTTGCATAGAATTCGCGCGTGCTGTTTTAGGAGTTTTGCGTATGTATCGCGTCGCGCTGACAGTAGCCTTTGCCGGCTGCATGGCTGCCGCCTGTAGCACCGGTCCGAGCACCATCTCGTCCGGCTTTAATGGTAGCGGTTCGAATTCCGCATCAATTACCAACCTGAGCCCGTCTGCCGGGTTGGGGTATTCGGGCGGTAAACGCCGCCGGCCCTCGGGCACACGTGTCGCCAGCCTTAACGACAAAATTCCCGCCGGCACCTACGAGACCGCACCCAGGGGCGCGCTATCGGACCGCAACTACGGGTCCACTTCACTGCGCACCGAGCATGCACTGGGCATCATCAACGCCTACCGCAAAGAGCACGGCCTCAAGCCACTCAAGCTGAATGCCAAACTCACAAGAGCCGCCAAGGCCCATGCCCGCGACCTATCGAAGTGGGATCGCATTTCCCATTACGGCTCGGATGGCTCAAACCCCTGGGATCGCGTCAAGCGTACCGGATACAAGCCGCGCCTGACGGCCGAAAACGTTGGCACCGGTCAAGTGACATTCGAAGAGGTGATGCAGGGTTGGAAGGAAAGCAAGGGTCATAACAAGAACCTGTTGCTTGCCGATGCCCGCGAAGCCGGCCTTGCTCTGGTCAACGATCCAAAGACCGAGTTCAAGTCATTCTGGACCCTTGTGCTGGGAACGTCGATGTAGCTTGCTCAGAAAGCAGATATTGAGACGACCAGCGCGCCTCCTTTGGCGGGCGTTGAGTTTCGAGGGGCGGACCTATCCGCCCCTATTTCGTTAGGCCGTGATCATCTTAGATGGACGCGGTCTGGGCTGCGACGGCAGCCCCGGCGCGAGCGCCGCACCCGCGTAGGGCCCGGCAGAATGCCGGAACGGCCCGCGAGCGGAATAAACTAAAGCGAGTCCACCAATGGTGGACACGCTTTATCTCGCTCCGCCAACGACGAGCGCCGCCACCGCTTACCCGCGCCGCCAAGTGCTCCAGATCGCAACATCGAGCCCCAGACGGCGCAGCGCCACCATGTATTGCAGGAGCGCCGTCACGATTAGCGAGGCCGACGTGGCCATCGCCGCGCCGATCAGCCCCAGCCAGGGCACCATGATCAGGTTCAAGACGATATTCAGCACAGCCGTTGCAACCAGAACGGCGGCGCAGGCCTTTTGCTCGCCCAGCATGTTGAGCAGAAACTCGCTCGGGCCCATCGCCGACCTGAACAAGAAGCCGACAACCAGGATCATCATCACTGGGAACCCGGAAATGAACTCCGGCCCGAACAGCCATAACAGCGGCCGGCCAAGCAGCAGGATAACCCCGGCAGCCGCCAGCGAAGGCCAGAATGTCCAGTTCACCGCGTCCTTTACGAACGCCCGCAAACCTTCCTTGTCGCCACGCGCATTCAGCGCCGAAAACCGGTTGGCGACAGCGCTGCCAACCGCGTAGTGGACGAACATGATCAGGCTCATCGTCTTGGCGGCGGCAAAGTAGATGGCCACGTCCTTGGGCGTCAGGAATGTCGAAACAACCAGCACATCGGCGTTTTGTAATGCCAGTTCGCATGCACAGATGATGAACAGCGGCAACGATGTTGCGATCCAGAGCCGCCAGTCGTAGGTGCGGGGGCCGGCGGGCACGTTTTTGGCCATCCTGGTTTCGATCAGCAGGAACTGCACCAGTGCGGCCAGCCACGTCGCCAGGATTGCAGCCCCCGCCGCCGTCGTCGCCGTCATCGGCAGGCCGGCCCAAAAGGCGGCCGCCATTGCACCAAGAACGATCAGCGGGCGCAGGATATACGGCGGAACCAACGCAATTCCCATCCACGCCTGGCCGCGACCCAGCCCGTCCTGCATGTCGCCAAGCGCGTAGATCGGAACGCAGATCAGCGCCAAGTAGAGCGGCAGGATGTAGTAGTTGGCAACATAGGGTTCAAACAGCCACAGCCCGGCTCCGCCCAGAGCCGCAAGCCCGCTTCCGATCGCGAAGGCCGTCAGGTTTGACCCGAACTTCAACCCCCTGACGCGATCCAATTGGTCGCGCTCCCGGTATTCCGGTACCAGCCGGATGACCGCCATGTTGAGCCCGATAGGGGAAAGGCCGCCTAGAACCAGAACCCATGTCCACACGAAGACATAGATTCCGTATTCGAAACTGCCCATCCAACGCGCAAGCACGACCTGCGTTAGATACAATAGTGCCGCACTGATCACGCGGACCAGGAATGCGGCGACGGCATTTCGCTGTGCCAGCGCCCGCTCGTCATTGCCAGCCAGCACCGCGCGCGCAATCTCCAGCGCCTGTCCAGGGGCCTGACGAATGAGGTCGCCGATGCTGATGCGCTCCGTAACGCTCTGGGTAGCGTCCGCACCAATGTCCCCAGCGTTGTCGCTATGCGCCACTTGGTCGTCCTTGTTCATGATCAATTTGGAAACGAGCCATTTCGATCCGTTTCCAGTCGCGACCTTACCCAATTCGTGAATGGCCGTCGCGGCCCCGCAAGTCCCCTTCTGTTATGACAACCGCTGGTGGACCCGTTCGCGTTCGCGTTTGCGAACCAATTCGGCAACGCCGGCCCACGCCCAGGATCGTCCCGCGTCGCCTTTATGGCCATGCATGGAGGAGAAGAAGTCGGCTATTTGTGCTGCCAGCAGTCCATGTTGAGCCTCAAGCGTTTCCGCCATGAACTCCACTTCGTGCGGGTTGGGTGTAACGTCTTCATCGGGGTGCCAATGCTCTGTGGTCTGGACGGTCATCGTTCCTGGGCCCTTGTTCCTCATTTTGGTGATGGGATACGCAAAATCGGAGCCAGTCGGGGCTTCCCAGAATGAAACGGGTGTTAGAGCGAACTCTACCGGAGCATTCGGCTTTTTCGCAGTGTTCAGGATTAATCGCTTGAGTCGCGGGTGAAAGTCGTCAAGCGATTGTGAATCCTGAACACAATCAAAGGTTAGGCTAGTTTTCCGGGCCGATAGTTGGGAACCAACTGTCGGAGTCGGAAAACTAGTGCCTTGTTGACGCCGCCCTGGCGTGGGAGGCTAGTTTTCCCGCATAGGGACTTGGGTTCCAAATGACGGAGTCGGAACACGAGCGGCCACGGATTCGACACCGGTCGACGCCGCTCGAAATGAGCCATTCGAAAGCAAGAGGTGTGCGGGGTTGGTAAATATTGGCAGCCCACAGCCAGGCCCGCCTCAGATCCAGGAGGCACTGGAATTGGTTAAACCATCGGCCGATGCGCCAAAATGCGACCCAGCTTTTCGCCAGCTTTCCAGATTGAGCGCGCCTGCGGCTGCCTGCTTACTTGCAGTCCAGCTTGTCGTGGTGAATGCCGCCCCGGTTGCCGCTCAAAACTCGGCTGAACCGCCTTCTGGCGCAGCCACTGCTGGCAAGGCCCCCGCGCCCCCAGAAAATGCCCCGGGCGCACGCCGCGCGCCAAACGGGGCTGCCAAGCCGTCTCATCCTGGCACCAAACCACCCGGCAAAGCCGCCCCAGCCCCACAGCACGACGGCCCCCGCGGTTGTCCCAATCGCGACCGGCCGCTCAATTTGCTGGTGTGAAGGAAAAATCAGTATTGTTGAGCATTTGGCGAGGCTCACTGCGCCGACAATCCCATTGAACCGGCCATCTTTGGAGCCGGCCCGGCTTGGCGTAGTCTAATTTTTCACCGTGCCGCGGATCTTCTCCTGGCTTGCCGCCTTCTTCTTCACCGATGGCTTCTTTGCGGCTTTCCTGTTCTTCTTCTGCTTCCGGCGCTTGGCCCGCAGTTTGGCAGCCCTGATCCGCTTGGCCGACTTCCGGTTCCCGCAGGCCCAGGACGTGACTGTATGACGTATGCTGCGCGCATTACGCGCCCGCTTATCGAGCGGCACGTTGTCGATGGTGTCGGTGTTGAAGAGCTGCTTCCAGCCCCACTGCTGGAAGCCGTGCTCCAACAGGCTTGCCGCCCTGATTGTCCGGTCCGCGCCAGAGGGTTCTCCCAGCACAATCGCCATCAGCTTGCGGCCTTCTCGCGTGGCGCTGGCAACGACATTAAAGCCCGAGTCGCAAATGAATCCGGTTTTCAGGCCATCGGCACCAGCAAACGTCTTCAGCAAGCCGTTGTGCGTGCCAAGCCGCCTTTTGCCCAGCCGGAACGCGGGCATCGAGAAATAGTGCGCATGTTCCGGGAATTCCTTGGTAATCGCGCGTGATAATTTTGCCAGGTCGCGCGCGGTCGTAACTTGCCGCTTGTCGGGAAGGCCGTTGGGGTTGGCGAAATGGGTACGCGTCATGCCAAGCTTTTTGGCAGTATTGTTCATGCGCGCTATGAAGTGGTCGAACGTTGGCGACAGGCCCTGCGCCAGCATTACCGCGACATCGTTGGCCGACTTGATGATCAGTGCCTTGAGGGCCGTATCGATTTTAAGCTTCGCCCCCTCGGGCAGACCAACCTTGCTGGGCGGCTCCTTGCGCGCCAGCGCCGTGGACGGAATCGTCGAATCCAGTGTGATTTTGCCGGCTTTCAGATCCTGGAAGACGAGGTAGGCCGTCATGATTTTGGTCAGCGAGGCGGGATGCCACTGGTCGTCGATATTTTCGGAGTAAAGCACTTTGCCGGTGTCGGCTTCAAACAGCAGCGTCGGCCGGGCGTTGGCAGCACCGCTGAACAGGAAGCCTGCAATCAGGCACAGTATCGACAGTCGGAAAGGCATCTGGAGGTCCCATAGGGTCTCGCCGCGAGCGGCATTATTATCCGTTTCGCTTAACACATCGGGCCAACCCGACACAATCTAGGCGCAACCAATTGACCATGATGGGCGCCGGCCGGTGTGGTTATGGGCCCACATATTTTATAATCTTGCGGAGCGCATATGACACCCAGACTTTATCGAATAGCAGAGCCCTTCAGTGGGCGCCTAGCCGTTTCCGCCCGACCTAGACCGGCTCCGGCGCTGAGGATGGACGTGACCGGATGGCGCGTCCAAGGCGTCACCATGGTGGTTAGTATGCTTGAGCCTGAGGAGGCCTCCGTTCTCGGCCTTTCAGGTCAGGGCGATGAACTGGTCAAACAGGGAATCGAATTCGTCAACCTACCCATTGAAGACTTCCAGGTGCCCGAAGATCCCACCAGCATTGTCGATGCCGTCGATGCGGCCCTTGACCGCCTGCATAATGGCGGCACGGTCGTCGCCCATTGTTTCGCCGGCATCGGCCGGTCGCCGCTATTCTTGGGCGCGGTACTTGTCCGAACCGGGCTGGATACAGATGAAGCTTTCCGGCGGATAGGAGAAGCGCGCGGCGGCACGGTGCCCGCAACAGGGGACCAGTGGCAGTGGCTCGCCGATTTCCAAGCGCGGTTGCAGGTAGGCATCTAAAGCGCAGCCAACAAGCGCGGTTGCAGGTGGGCATCTAAAGCGCAGCTAACAAGCGCGGACGCTGATGGGAATTCTGCCCAACACAAGCCTGCATCTGCCACGAGCTTGCGAAGTGTCAAGCAGATATGTGTTGGTAGGCAAAGGCGCTGCAGACGTATGTAGTACGGCCCCCGGGTAGCTGCCCCACCATGGCGGAGGATCGTCATGCGCCGGATTTCGCGCAGCGATGGGAATCCGAAGGCGCCAAACAAACGAGCGTTGACCCACGGGCGGCGATGGCTATATTGCGCGCTCTGCCAAATGCTTCGTGGTTGGCCCCTGTGGCGGAATTGGTAGACGCGATGGATTCAAAATCCATTTTCCGCAAGGAAGTGCCTGTTCGAGTCAGGCCAGGGGCACCAAACTCGCTTCGCTTCGCGAAGCGAGTGCGACACATCCATAATCGCCCTCGGCCCAGCGGCAGGTCACGGAGCTTTGCTTCTTAGCAAAGCGAGTGCGACGTTCCAACAACCGACTCGGGTCCAGCGGCAGGTGCATTTTTTCTACGAAAAAATCACCGGGAGCCCCCTTGCTTTGCTTCAGCAAAGCGAGTGCAACATTTCAACAACCGACTCCGGTGCAGCGGCAGGTGCA
>JAHZKP010000128.1 GCA_022600345.1 Alphaproteobacteria bacterium
CAGAATTGATCCGATTTGGTCGGAAAGTGCTCCAGGCATTGCGACAGAAACAACTTCTCGACCTTTTTACGGTTGACCGGTGATCGGGCGTGGTGCTTGGATGCCGCCGACTTAACGGTTGTCCGCTCTCAGGGCGGGCTGAAAAGGGAACACGGTGCGCTTTATTTCGGTGAAGCCAAGCCGTGGCTGCCCCCGCAACTGTAAGCAGCAAGTTTTATCCTCAAAGCCACTGGAGTGCGCGTTCGTGCTTCCGGGAAGGCGGGACAAAGCATCTGAGCTGTGAGCCAGGAGACCTGCCGGTAAGTGTCGCCCTCTTAGCGTGCGGGGTGCACGGTGAAGCGGATACCCGTCGTGGCGGCACAGGTGTAGTTGCGTCGCTATCGGTGAACGGGTTTTATCCAGGTCTAACTCAAGGCTGCAATTCCGGGATTCAAGCCGGGTTCCTGCTCCTTTGGGTTTGGGCTACCTGCCAAAATCGCTGTGACGCCTCTGCGCCGATGTTCAACCAGAGAACAACGCTTAGAGGGGCTGTCGTCTATGAAATTCCAAATCAAATCGGGTCTGCGAAGGCCTGCATATGCCCAGGGGGCAGCGATTGCCGCTGCTGCTTGTTTTGCTGTGACACCGCTCTCAGCCCAGCAACCGGTGCCGCTTGAAGGCATTGTCATTGAGGCGGGAAGCGCAACGCTTGAGCCGGTCGAAGCCAAGACTCTGGGAAGTGCAGTCAGCGTTGTTACCGCCAAGGAACTGGAAGAACGCCAAGTGCGCTCGGTTGCCGATGCGCTAAGGACCGTGCCCGGCGTTGCGGTCAACCGTTCCGGCTCGGTCGGCGGGCTGACGCAAATTCGTATCCGGGGTTCGGAAAACAATCATGCGAAGGTGCTGATCGACGGTGTCGAGGTCTCCAGCACGACCAACGGGGAGTTCGACTTCAGCGGCCTGCTGGCCGAAGAGATCGAGCGCGTCGAAGTGATCCGGGGGCCGCAAAGCGGCATCTGGGGATCGAACGCGCTGGCAGGTGTCGTCAACATCGTCACCAAGAGCGGCAAGGACCAACCGTTAACGGCAACGGCCAGCGCCGAGGGAGGGTCGTTCGCCTCGCGCCAACTGGCAGCCTCCGTGCGGGGTGGCAATCAATACGGCCATGGCGCCGTCAGCATCGTTGACAGCCGCACCAACGGCTTCAACATCAGCCCGTTCGGCGATGAGGCCGATGGGGCGGAGCGGCGCAATATCCGGGCGCGTGCGGGGATCAACGTTGCGCCCTGGCTGTCGTTTGAAGGCGTCATCAACAAGCAGGACAACACCGCGGATATCGACGGTTTCGGGGCGGCGCCAGGCGCGCGGCCCGGCGACTTCGCGGTTGCATTCGACCAAGCCGATTCAGTCTCGATTACCGATGTGTTGTCGACACGGGGCACGGCCAAGCTGTCACTGTTGGACGATAAGTGGGTCACAAAGGCTTTCGCCAACTTTGCCCGTAACGGTGTTGAAACGATTGATCCGTTCTTCAACTCGACCAACGATTCTGAGCGCAAGAAGCATGGCGTTGTGTCCAGCCTGACGGTCGAGCAAAACGTGCTTGGAGGATTGAAGCACACCTTCGTGGGGCTTTATGAAAACGAGAAACAATCGTTTGAAACCAATGCTGCTGTGGGCGAGTTCGAACGGACGATCAAAAGCGTAGCGGGCGAATATCGCGGCGCGTTCGGCCGCCAGGTGTTCGTTCGCGGCGCGGTGCGCGGCGACGATAGCGATGCATTCGGGCAGTTCACGACGTATTCTGTCTCCGGGGCCTGGCAGATCCCAGGCATCGGCACGCGGCTGCATTCCAGTTACGGAACCGGCGTCGTATTCCCGACTCTTTATGAGCAATTCGGCGTGATCCCCGGTTTCTTTATCGGCAACCCGGATCTCGATCCGGAAGAGTCGCGCGGTTACGATGTCGGCATAGAACAGGCATTCTGGGGGCGGCGGATCGTTGCCGACGTCACCTACTTCAACCAGAACCTGGAAAACGAAATCGTATCATCGTTCTTTGGGCCGCCCGCCAACCTTGGCGAGGAAAGCAAGCGGGAGGGTATCGAGGTGACGGGACGGGTGACGCCGATTGACGGCCTTACCATCTCGGGGTCCTATACCTATCTGGACGCCTCTGGCGGCGACGGACTGGCCGAAGTCCGCCGGCCTGAACACGCCGGCAGTGCCAACGTCTCGTATGCTTTCCTTGATGGCCGGGCGCTGATCAATCTGGGCGTCGTCTATAATGGCAAGATGGACGACTTTGCGTTCGACGCCTTCACGTTTGCGCAGTCGCAGGTCACCTTGAAGGAATACACGACCGTCAACCTTGCCGCGCACTACGATGTTACCGACAACGTGCGTCTGTTCGGGCGCGTCGAAAACCTGCTGAATGAGGACTATCAGGAAGTGTTCGGGTTCGAGAGCGCGCCGGTTGCCGCATACGGCGGCGTGAAGTTTAAACTTGGTGGAGAGCGAAGCGCTGCTGCTTACGAATAACATTCAAGAACGGAGGCGCTGGCTGCTGGCTTTGCTGAGCGGTCTGCGTCTCCCCAATGCCGGTATGGCCGTGTTTGTGGGCATCGCCGCGATCTGCCTTGGCCTCCTCTATCCTGGGACGCTAACGGCCCAGAAGCGCTCGATGCCCCAACGCATCGTGTCGCTCAACCTGTGCACCGATCAACTCGTCATGATGCTGGCCGGACCGGAGCGCATCGCAGCCATCAGTCATCTTTCGATTGATCCAGCGCTTTCTGTCTTGTCGGGTCAAGCACGCCGGTTGCCGATCACCTATGGGCAGGCCGAAGAGGTTTTTCTGCTCAAGCCCGATCTGATTGTCGCTGGGTCGTTTCACCTGAATGCGACCGTCGACATCCTTCGCAGACTTGGCCTCAAAGTTGAGGAATTCGACAGCACCAATTCGTTTGTCGACATCCGCACGAATGTGCGGCGCATGGGGGTATTGCTGGGCGAACGGGAGAAGGCGGAAGCGCTGATCACCGAAATGGATCGGCGGCTGTCAAAACTGGATGCCGAGCGCAGCCAACGCCCAGCGCTGGCAGCGCTTTATTACGCCAACAGCTATACGTCGGGAGCCAACACGCTGGCTTCAGAAGTGGTGGAACGGGCCGGGTTTGAGAACCTTGGCAGCCGGGCCGGCCTCACGGGAACGGCGGAATTGGCTTTAGAGACGCTTGTCATGGCGCGTCCGGATCTGGTGGTGACGGGCCTTTCTTATGAAGCACCTGCTTTGGCCCAGGAGGTGTTTGCACACCCAGCGTTAGCCTATCTGCAAAAGCGCAGCGGCGCGGTGGCGGTGCCTGAAAACCTCTGGATCTGCGGTCTGCCGCAAACGGCAGAGGCGGTTGAAGCCCTGGCAGCGGCGAAGCGTACACTTCCGGCCGTGACCGCACGATCTGACCTTGGAAAGCCCGGCTACTCTGCCCACTCGGACCGGGTCAGGGCGGCGCGGCCGCAGTCGCCATGATACCGGGTGTTTCCTATCTCCTACTAGTCGCATCGTTGGCGGCGTTTGTGGGCTGCTTGTTCATCGCGTCCCTGGTGACGGGACCTGCGGGGATTTCGTTCTGGGACAGCCTTGAAGCCCTGGCGATGGGCCGCGAGGGAGCCGCATCGATCGTGATGCAGGAAATCCGGTTGCCGCGCGCGATCCTTGGCGTGCTGATCGGTGCCTCTTTGGGCTTGAGCGGGGCGGCCCTGCAAGGCTATTTGCGCAACCCGCTGGCCGAACCTGGCTTATTGGGGATCAGTTCTTCCGCGTCGCTTGGCGCGGTGCTGGCGATCTACACGGGCTTGTCGGCAGCCTTCTCACTGGCGTTACCGTTGATGGCGCTTCTGGGTGCTGTGGGGGCGGTTTTATTGGTTCGGATATTGGCGGGCAATCAGGCCGCAACGATCTCCCTTATTCTAGCCGGTGTTGCTGTGACGAGCTTTGCAGGCGCGATGACATCCTTGATGCTCAACCTGTCGCCTAATCCATTTGCGGCTCTTGAAATCGTGTTCTGGATGCTGGGGTCGCTGAAGGATCGCTCGATGACACACGTCTGGCTCTGCCTCCCGTTCATCCTGATCGGCTGGGCGATGATGTTCCAGGCGGGGCGCGCGCTTGACGCGTTAACGCTGGGCGAGGAAGCTGCAGCCAGCCTGGGATTTCGCATGGACCGCGTGCAGGCGCTTGTCGTGCTGGGCACTGCGGCGTCGGTGGGGGCAGCGACGTCTGTTGCCGGCGCGATCGGTTTCATCGGTCTTGTTGTGCCGCACATTCTGCGGCCGTTGGTTGGTGCGAAACCCAGCCGCCTGTTGTTGGCGAGCGCGCTTGGCGGAGCGGGCGTGTTGCTGGCGGCGGATGTAGCTGTGCGCCTGGTTGCTCCTGACCGTGACTTGAAGCTTGGGGTTTTGACCGCGCTTGTAGGGGCGCCGTTCTTCTTGTGGTTGATCTTCCAGCAGCGCAGAGCTGCCCTATGAAGACACAGCATTCGCAAAAACATCTTTCGGTTCAGGGGCTATCGGTTCAGCTAAAGCGCCGCGAGGTTCTGCGCGAAGTATCTTTCGACCTTGATGCCGGGCAATTCGTGGGACTGATCGGGCCGAATGGCGCGGGCAAGTCGACGCTTCTGAAGGCCGTCATGGGACTTCTTTCGCGGCAGGGTAAAATTGAGCTGAAGGGGGCGGCGCTTGAAATGCTTTCGCCGCAGGAACGGGGGCGGATCATCTCGTATCTGCCGCAAGAGCGCGAGGTGAACTGGCCGATCAGCGTTGAAGAGCTGATCTCGCTCGGACGCGCACCCTACCACTCACCGTTTTCCAGCAATAGCCAAGCCGACTTGGCGGCCATTGAAAAGGCAATCGCGGCAATGGACCTTGAGCACATCAGGGCGAGGTCGGCCCTTGAGTTATCGGGAGGAGAACGGGCCAGGGCGCTGATCGCGCGGGCCTTGGCCCAGGAAACGGATCTACTGCTGAGCGATGAACCCGCTGCCGGCCTTGATCCCGCGCATCAGATTGCCCTGATGGCGACGTTTTCCAAGCTCGCGCGGGCGGGGCGGACGGTACTTGCCTCGCTGCACGAGCTGACGCTTGCCGGGCAGTGGTGCGATCGGCTGATCTTGTTGTCTGAGGGCTGCATCATTGCCGACGGCACGCCTGATGAGGTATTGACGAAGGACAATCTGGCAAATGTCTACGGGGTCACGGCCCATGTTTCGCGAACCGGCGATGGGTTAGCTGTTTTCCCAACCGGGCTGGTTTAAAGATTCGCCGGCCCTGCCAGGGGCAACCGACGAGCGTTGGTGGCGGCAGGCTGTGGCCTGGCAGTAACCGGCCGGGCAACCATGGGAAAGGCAGGCGGGGATCAGGCAATCATGGGCAAGTTGACCAAGGCGTTGAAGTGGGCAGGCGGGCTGCCGCTCTACGCGCTGGTCATCTGCGTCCTGCTGAGCCTCATGGTCGCCTTGCGAATAGCCGATCCGGCCGCGATCGCGCAGCTTCGGATGGCTGCATTCGACACGTTCCAGAGGATGGCCCCGCGCAAGGCCGACCCGTCATTCCCCGTCAAGGTCGTTGCCATTGATGAAGCATCGCTGAAAGCCCTGGGGCAATGGCCGTGGCCGCGCGATGTTCTGGCTGACCTGATCGACCGTCTCAATCGGGCAGGCGCCAAGGTGATCGCGCTCGATCTGGTGTTTCCTGAAGCCGACCGGCTTTCTCCCAAAGCGTTTCTGCGCGCTTATAAAGGGGAGCCGGGCGTTGCGGATGTAGCGGCCAAAATAGCCGGGCTACCGACGCTGGATGAGCGTTTATCGGAGGCGCTGGAAAACGCTCCATCGGTTGTCGCGTTTGCCGGAGAGGATCGCGCGGCCAGCCACCCTGGGCCGGTGCGCGCGAGTTTTGCCAAGGCAGGAGATGCGCCTGAACAATTCGTACCAACCTATGCCGCCAGCGTTGCAACGCTTCCGCAGATTACCGAAAAGGCGCGGGGACTGGGCGCGGTCAACTGGATCCCGGAGCGCGACCAGATCGTTCGCCGGGTGCCGTTGCTGGTGACGGTGGCAGGCGAGCTTTATCCGTCCCTGGCCGTTGAATCGCTGCGGATCGGTCAGGGGGTGGCGACGATTGCGATAAAGTCGTCAGGGGCAAGCGGTCTTGACGCATTCGGCAAGGCGTCGGGTGTCGAGATTGTGCGGGTCGGCACTGCGGTTCTCCAATCCAACAAGCGGGCTGAGTTGTGGTTGCGGTTCGCGCCATCCGATCCGCGCCGGACGATATCGGCGCACAAGGTATTGGCAAACGACTTCGACGCCTCGCTGGTCAACGGCAAGTACATCTTCATCGGCGCCAGCGCTATCGGGCTGCTCGATCTTCGCGCGACGGCTTTGGCCGACCTTGTTCCCGGTGTCGAACTCCATGCCCAGGCCCTCGAACAGATGCTGTCGGGTGACTACGTATTGCGGCCTGCTTATGCGCTGGGGCTGGAGCTTGCATTCCTATGTCTGGCCGGTTGGCTGATCGCGTGGGCGTTGGGTCGCTCCGGTCCGATCACAGCAGCCGTTGTTGGAGCCGGGGCCATCGCAGGCGTCGTTGGGTCCAGCTATCTTGCCTATACGTCGGGCGGGTTGTTGTTCGACCCGGTCTATCCGTCACTGGCCCTTGTATTGGTTTATGGCGCGGGATCGCTGACCAATTTCGTTCGCGCCGAGAATGAGCGGCGGCAGGTCCGGTTCGCATTCAGCAGCTACCTTGCCCCCGAATTGGTCGAAGAACTGGTGGCCCACCCCGACAAACTGAAACTGGGAGGCGAGAACCGCGTTGTCACGTTACTGTTTGCCGATGTGCGCAATTTCACGACATTGGCCGAGGGGCTTGATGCGGAAACCCTGGTGGCCTTCGTCAACCGGTTGTTTACACCGTTGAGCGAGGCGATCCTGACTGAGAAGGGCACGATCGACAAATTCATGGGCGATGCGGTGATGGCGTTCTGGAATGCACCGATTGCCCAACCGCGCCATGCAAAGCGCGCGTGCAGGGCGGCGCTGTTGATGCTGTCTGAGTTGCAGCGCCTCAATGCAGAACTGGAGCGCGAAGCCAAAGAGGCGGATCGCGACTTCAAACCGGTACGCATCGGTGTCGGTCTCAATACCGGTGAATGTTGCGTTGGCAATGTCGGTTCGCCGGAGCGGTTCGACTATTCGGTTCTGGGCGATGTCGTCAACATCGCCTCGCGGCTGGAATCGCTCACCAAGACCTACGGGGCATCGATCATCGCCGGGGCGTCAACCGTGGAGGCCGCAGCGGATTTCGCATTCCTGGAAATCGATACGGTTATATTGCGCGGGCGCACACAACGCCAGCCGATCTATGCGCTACTTGGCGATGAAACGATGGCGGCCAGCCCGCCGTTCCAGGCGTTGAAACCCTTGCACGAAGACTTGCGCGCCAGCCTTTCCGTCGGCGACCGCGAGCGGGCCGCCAAGGCCATCTCAGCATGCCGCCGAATCGATATTCCCGCCTATCATGGCGTGCTCGACTATTACGCTGCCTTGGCTTCGCAGAACGGCAATTAGGGTTCGAGTGGCCTTCAGCCGAAGTCGGTTGTGCAAGCGAAAACGGCCCGGAGTGACCGGGCCGTTGGTTCTTCTCTGGTAGAAGCCGTGCGGCTCAATAGCGATTGCCGGGATACTTGTGGCCGCCGCCGCGTCCACCACGACCGCCGCGCCCGCCGTGTCTTCCACCTTTGCCGCCTTTAATCATCTTGCCGACACCAATTCCAATGCCGATGGCAATTGCGGCTTTTGCGCCGTCCGACAAGCCCTTCTTGGCATGCCGCCTCTTCTTCTTCCGCCGGCGTTTGACAATGACCTTCTTTTTCTTCTTGCGCTTAATCTTCACGTACCGTTTTTTGGGCTTCAGTTTCTTCTTGGCGCGCTTCTTGGGCCTCTTCTTCACCCGTTTAGGCTTTTTGGTTTTCTTATATTTTTTGGCTTTCTTTTTCTTCGGCCTGATTTTCTTGCGCGGCGTGGTCCGCTTTTTATCAGGGCGCATATTGATGATCTCGGCCCTGGTCAATCCGGGATTGGGCAGGATGCCGGGGGCGGCGACCACGAATGGAAATGCACGATTGAATCCGATCTGATCCTTTCCTTCCAGCAGCGCCCAGCGCACCGGCCCGGATACTTCGCCATCGGGGGCGACGCGCAACAACCTGCCGGGACGCGACAGCGCCTTGCAGCTTCCCCGATCGTTACAGGCGGTTATTCCGCCTTCCAGCAACAAGAGCCAGACCGTATCGTCGCGGGCAACGAAGACATCGAAGATGGTGCCCCGAACGGTGATGGCCGCACCTGGCGTGCGAATGCGATAAGAGGGTTTGGAGGCGACGCCGGTGATGAAACGGAAGGCGCCTTTCACCAGATTGATGATTATGTCGCCCCTCGCTTTTTTGCCGTTATAGACGAATTTATCGAGCAGCATTTTCGAGCCCGCGCCCAGGGCAAGCTTGGTCTTGTCTGCAAATTGCAGCTCACCAATCGAATCTGGTCCGACCTCGATTAGTTCGTCCTGCCGGACCGGTGCGTCGGTTGTGAGGTCGCGAAGGTCCTCGTTGAAGGCGGCGGTAACCTGGTTGACGACCTTTACGGCCGAACCGATTTCATCGCCTGGAGCCGCCTGAGCGGCGATGGGCATAGCGAAGAGTGCCGCAATCACTGCAATTAGGGCCGCGTTTTTCATGGCGTTTACCTTGGCAGTTGGAGGATTGGCCGCTTTATTTCTGCAATGCCGACTGGTCACCAATTCCTTTGACCTGGCATGCAGTTTAACACATTGAGGCTGCGGAATCATATTGGACGGCCCTCAGTCTGGCTGTTCCCAAGGAAACAATTCGTGAAATCTTTTCGGACGCATACGTTGCGCTATTTCTTACAGCGATTGTTTAGCGGGCTGAAATCCATTGTTGATGCGGGGCTGAAGGGGCCGCTTATGCTCAACTCGCGGCTATGGCCCAGCAAAAGTCGGCCCTCTTCGTTTTAAAGTTTCATGGCTGCTGTCAGTTTTGGACCTCGTGTCTTTATTCTTAACGCGCGCGGTGTTGCGCAGGTAACAGCGTTCACTGCCCCCACGATGCATTGTGATCTCAACCCAACAGGACGGCGCAACCGCCCCCTGCACAAACAAAAACCGATAAACAGACCTCTTGGTGGAGAAGATCAATGTTGAAAGTAATCACAGCAGCCATCCTCAGCGCGGCCATTGCCGTTGCCGCGGTTCCACAGCAGGCCCAGGCCGGCGGGCGCGGTGTCGCCCTTGGGGTCGGGTTGGGACTTGGCGCGGCAGTCCTGATGCACAACGCCAACAAGCAGAACCAGGCGCGCCGCCGGGCACAGGCCCGCAACCGCGCGGCAGCCAAGAAACGTGCTGCGGCTCGCCAGCGTGCCATTGCCAGAAAAAAGGCTCAGCAGAAAGCGCGGCAGAAAGCCATCGCCAAGAAGAAGGCGCAGGAAAGAGCGCGGCGCACGGCGATTGCCCGCAAGAAAGCAGCCCAAAAGCAGGCTCAGTCTGCGGCCATTGCTGCAAAGAAGAAGCGCGCCCAGGTCGCAGCAATTGCAGCCCAGCAGCGCGAGCAAGCTGAGCGCGAGCAAATCGCTGGCCGCGAGTTGGCACAATACATTGCTCTGCCGCGCCGCAAGCCGACGCAGGTGACCGATACCGCTGAAGCCGAACTCGAAGACGTTGCCACCGACGAAGCTGACTTCAACACCGTTGCTGAAGGCGAAGTCGAAGATGATGTCCAGACCGTTTCGCTCCGCAACAGCAATTCTTCGAAGCTTGACTGCAAGCGCTATGTTCCAAGTGCCGGCCTGACCATCTCGGTACCGTGCGCCAACTGATCGCTGAAGACATACAAATACAAATCGCGGCGCGGACCTCTTGGGTCTGCGCCGCTTTCTATTGTTCGACTCGCCCGCCAGTGGCGGCTTCAGGCAATCTGGCCGTTAATGGAGTCCCTGTGAATCAGATTGCCCTGTGGCGAAGCAAGGCCGGTTTCGTCGGGCTCGGGGCCGTATTTGTTGCGGCCCGGATTGCCGGGGGCGAAGTGCAGCCAAATGGTCGCGGCAACCGGTGGAACCATCACCACACAGACATGGATGATGAATTGCGGTGAACCGATCTGGGTAACGGCATCGCCCATGGTCAGGAAGGAGCCGAAGCTTACAAGCAACGTCCAGACGAACAGGGCCAGTAGAAAGCCTGGCACCCACCAGCCGGTCCGGCCCAGATCGTGCAGCCGCTTGATGGCCGCCGATGTTGCGATCCAAAGGCAGCCCAGTTCAACGACGGTTGCGGCTGTATGAACGATCGGGCTTTGCGAAAGCCAGTGCACCAGGACAGCCAGTGCCTGGATGGAAAGCAGGGCCAGCGCAATGCCCAATAGCGCCTTGCGGTTACAGCGGCCGCGCGGGTTGGCGACTTCGAGGACCTGTTGAATGAATGACATCTGAAGCGGCTTCCTATGGCTGGTGGAAGAATACCGCTTCAGAATGCTGAAACATGGTTACGCCGCCGTTAGTGCCGGCGACTGAGCGTTCGCATGGTTGCCACTTGGTTACGGGTCGCCCCGCTGCAAACCACCCGTGCCCCGATCAGCTGAATTCCATGATGACGTCGTCGACGGCGAGGCTGTCGCCGGGCGCGGCATTGATCTTGGAGACGGTGCCGTCGCGCTCGGCGCGCAAGATGTTTTCCATCTTCATGGCTTCGACGATGGCCAGGGGATCGCCGGCCTTGACGTCAGCGCCGGCTTCCACGTTAATCGACTTGACCAGGCCAGGCATCGGGCACAGCAACAGCTTGGAGGTATCGGCTGCTTCCTTGACCGGCATAAGGGCGGCCAGTTCAGCTTCGCGATTGGTATAGACGCGGGCTGGTACGTGGATGCCCTGATAGGCCAAATCATAGCCATTGAGGATTGGACGGACCTGGACGGAGACGTCCTTGTTGCGCACCAGGCCCGACCAGACCGCTTCGCCCGGCCACCACTTGGACGCTAATTCAAGCACGTCGAATGGTTCGCCGTCGTCATCCAGCAATGTGACCTTGACGGGGCCGCCCAGCGCTCCTTCGACATGCGCGCGCTGGCTGGCTTCTCCCAGCACGACGACGCGTTGGTTGGCAAAGCGCACCGGGGTCCCATCCATCTGGTTGGTAATCTCACGGCGGCGGGCGTTGTTGAGATGATCGATTGCGGCTGCGACTGCGGCCAGGACTTTCAGAACTTCGCCTTCAGGCGGTTTGGCCGTGAAGCCGTCGGGATATTCTTCGGCGATAAAGCCAGTCGACAGATCGCCGCTTTTCCAGCGCGGATGCTGCATGAGTGCGGTCAGGAAGGGGATGTTGTGCTGGATGCCGTCGATATAAAAGGCGTCGAGGGCTTCTGATTGCAACTCAATCGCGGCAGCACGGGTGGGGCCGTGGGTCACCAGCTTGGCGATCATGGGGTCATAGTACATCGAGATCTCGCCGCCCTCGTAGACGCCGGTATCATTGCGAATTGTGAGCCCGTCTGCCGATCCTTCACGAGGCGGGCGGTACTTCACAAGGCGTCCGATGGAAGGCAGGAAGTTGCGATAGGGGTCTTCGGCGTAGATGCGGCTCTCGACTGCCCAGCCGTCGAGCTTGATGTCCTTTTGCTTGATCGCCAACTTTTCGCCTGCCGCCACCCGGATCATCTGTTCGACAAGGTCGATGCCGGTTACCAGTTCGGTGACAGGATGTTCCACCTGCAGGCGGGTGTTCATTTCCAGGAAGTAGAAGCTTTTGTCCTGACCGGCAACAAACTCGACCGTACCGGCGGTGTCGTAGTTGACGGCCTTGGCCAGCGCGACGGCTTGGGCGCCCATTTCGGGGCGGGTCTTCTCATCCAGCAGTGGCGAGGGGGCTTCTTCGATAACCTTCTGGTTGCGGCGCTGAATGGAGCATTCGCGCTCGCCCAGGTGGATGACGTTGCCGTGCTTGTCGCCCAGCACCTGAATTTCGATGTGGCGCGGATTGACGATAAACTTCTCGATGAAGATGCGGTCATCGCCAAACGAGGACTTTGCCTCCGAGCGGGCCAGTTCGAAACCTTCGGCGCATTCAGCTTCATTCCAGGCAACGCGCATTCCCTTGCCGCCGCCGCCGGCCGAGGCCTTGATCATCACCGGATAGCCGATCTCGCCGGCGACCTTCTGGGCGTCCTTGGCGTTGGCGATTTCGCCCAGATTGCCCGGCACGGTGGAAACTTTTGCCGCGGCGGCTGCCTTCTTCGATTCGATCTTGTCGCCCATCGCGGCGATTGCAGTTGTATTGGGTCCGATGAAGACGATTTTGTTCTTGGCCAGCGCATCGGCAAAAGCCACCTGTTCGGACAGGAAGCCATAGCCAGGGTGGACGGCTTCAGCGCCGGTCTGCTTACAGGCGTCAATAATCTTGTCGATGACCAGATAGGACTCGGTGGCGGGCGGAGGCCCGATGTTGACGGCCTCGTCGGCCATTTCAACGTGCAGGGCGCTGGCGTCTGCATCCGAATAGACGGCGACTGTCGCGATACCCATTCGCCGGGCGGTCTTGATTACCCTGCAGGCAATCTCACCGCGGTTCGCAATCAGAATCTTCTTGAACATCGCCGTTTTGGTCCTGTCGTTACCGGGTCATTTCGGGGGGAGGCCGCCTGTCGACTGGGGCGGCCTGGATGTGGATTGCCTCTTCTAGCCAATGCAGCGGCCCAGGTAAACTGTCCCGCACCGCAACGAAAGGCCAAAGCTATGGATATTCGTCGGCATAAGCGCCAATTTGCGGGAATAAAGGCTTGGGGGACGATATAGCCCGGCCTACTGCAATGCTGCAATGCGCTGGCGGACCAGATCGACGGCTCCGCGCAGTTCATAAAGCTTGTCGGAGTAGTGCAGCGGTACCGGGATCTTGCTGACCGCTCCTTCGATCCGCTTGATCTCTTCGCTGTAGCGAGCCTTCTCAACAACGGACTCATCATCGACTTCTTTTTCCAGCGCCTTGAGTTGCCCATACCAATGCAGAATGCGACGTCTGATCCGGAACTCATAGAGCCAGGGGACGACCTTGATCAGCGGCAGCATGATCGTGGCCACCGGAATGATCATGATCAGCGAGCGCTCGATGAAATTGGCAAGCCAGAAGGGCAAGAAGCGCTGCAGGAATGGCGGGCCTTGCGTGTAGAGCCGTTCGGCGTCTTCCTGCATCGGGTATTCGGGGTCGTTGGGCTTTGGGAATTCCTGCACGCGTTGGAAGATCCCGCCTTCCTTGTGCACCTCGCGAGCTGCCTGCACCATCAGGCCGACGATTGCCGGGTGGACATCATTGCGCGCGACTAGGGCCGCCTGGGCGGCAACAAGGGTTACATCGTTTGAGGGAATCTGGTTTGCAAGATCGATAACGCCGGCTGGCAGGGATACCCGCGACAGGTAGGGGAACAACCGCGTATAGGCTTCGGCCTGGGAAAAGCTCATCAGCCGTATCTGTGGGTCTTTGAGAAGGTCTGCGACCAGTGCTGCCTGAGGCGAAAGGACGAGGAAGATGGCATCCGCCTCGCCGTCACGCAGGGCCTGGGCGGCCTTGGCACCGCCATGATCCAGGATCGTCGTGTTGTTGGCGGTCAATTGGTTGGCAGCCAGTAGCTCGAGGGCAAGCGCGCGCGTACCACTGCCCTCAGGGCCGATTGCAATCCGCTTGTCTTGCAACTGGCCAAGGCGATCGAATTGGGCATCTGAGCGATAGAACACCCAGACAGGTTCCAGGAAGACACGGCCCAGCGATACCAGTTGGGGATCCCTCTCGCGATTGGATATCCCCCCTTGCAACAAGCCCAGAGTGACGCCGGACTTGTCGTCTCGCAGCGTCGCCAGGTTTTGCAGCGACCCGGCCGAAGATTTCACTTCCAGGTTGATGTCGGACTTGGCCAGCAGAGCCTTGTAGCGTTTGGCGAAGGCAAAGTAGCCGCCCGTTTCGGAGCCAGTGGCAATTGCCACATTGGAGGGAGGCGCTGGTTCGACGAACTGATAAGCAAACCAGAACGCGAAGGCGACAGCGAGTATGGCTGGGACGGCCAGCAGCAGGAGTTCTTTGAACTGTGGTTGTGTGGATCGCGGTTGTGGCACGGTTCGCCTCTCTGGCCGGCGCGCTCACACTGGAAGAAGTCGGGTCGGCACGCTTGTTGCGGCACTGATGGGCCACAATGGGTGCCGACCCTGTTAATTGGAACGCAGCCGGCGAAAGATGCACTGCCGCGCCGCCGTTGGCAATAAGCTTCGCGATTGTAAGAGTTTACGGGGTTGGCGGTGGGATACCCCGGGGGCCAGCGGGGGACATCAGCGGGTGTGCGGTGACCGCGAGCGGGAACTGGGTGCGCCCTCAAAGGACGCCGCCCAACAGGCGGGCGACGTGGCGCCGGCTTTATTGCCGACGCCCCACTTGATTGTTGCCGACGCCGAAAGAGGGTTGGCGGCGGGTATCTCAGTTCATGCCGCGTTGAGCTGGCGATCGAGGACTTCACTGACCTTTTCGTCAAGCGCCAAGGCGTTTTCCTTGAGGTACTCGATCAACGCGATCTCCGGGGCGCTCAATCCGCCGTCACGTGCGAAGCGGGCGGTAATCCATTCGGCCTCGTCAACGGTCAGTTGCTCTCCCGTGACCATTTCGCGGTATTCGCGGTCCAGGCGTTCAAGGGTGCATTCTTCACGGCTTTGGCGGCTGTAGAGGCCATTGATGTCTTCAAGGCTGATCCTGGTGATCGACCGAACCAGCGACAACCCGGAAGCCTCGCCGCTGGTTTCGAGGAATGCCTCGCTGCGCAGGGCCTGCTCGCGGGAGGGCACCTTGTAGCCTGAATTGGCCAGGAGGAAATTGGCCAGCGCTTTAACGTAGAGTTCGGTCCAGGCTGCATTGATCGATGATGGATCGAGCTTGTCGTTGATGTCGCAAAGCAGTTCTGCTTCCGACCGGGTGATGGAAACATTTCCATCGCCGCCGAATGCATAGATGATGCTGCGCACCAGTTCGACGTCGGCGTCGTCGATCATGCCCGGTGTTGCTTCTGGAGAACGTAGCCCGCCCTGGGCGCTGCAAACTGCATCGCGGACCTGGCCGATTGCGAACGAGACGAGGTATTGCGGTGACCAGCGTGCGACATCGATAATGTGTACGATCAGGTCCAGGTCCCGGCGCGAAGCCAGTTGCCCGCCGGGCGCCAGTTGGCTGACGAGCCAGCGGCTGTTTTCCAAGGTTACGTAACCAGAGGGCTGTGCCTGATGCACCATGAAATCGGTCAGTGCTTCCTGGAAGACGTCGTGCCAGGCCTGGTCCTGCACCGGGCAGGCCGCATTCAAGGCAATTAGCTGTTCGGCCTCTTGCGGGCTGATCCTGCCATCTTCGTATACGGTCCGGCGGAGCTGTTGCACGTCGGCCTCACGAATGCTGCCGCGATTGGCAATACTTTCAAATGGGAAACTTTCCAGCGTGCTCATCGGCTCGCGCCCTCTTCAAACTTTGGTTACCTTCACTCTCAAGTTAACAACCGACATGCTTACCAAAGCCCTAATGGTCGCCTGATTGGCGCCATCTGGCTGTTTCGTGGACGCTTCAATCTGGCGCGGATGCTGAGACTTGAAGGTGGGGCCGGAAGGGTACAAATCAGGTTACCGGCCTTTGGTGATCGGTGGCCGGATAGTGTAGACTGGCCGAGACGGCATTGAGTCGGAACGGGAAATCAGGCCACGGCCCGCTACAGCTCTTGGGGAGCGATGTGTTGGGCGGATATCGTCAATCGCGAGGGATTTGCTGTTCATGACTGCGACGGGCTGGGAAGCCGAATTCGAGGCGGCGCAAACAAATAAAAGCGTCAATGTCGTCTGCATGAAGTGGGGCGAGCGCTACGATGCCTACTGGGTCAACCGGCTCTACGGCATGGTGATGCGCAACACATCATGGAATGTGCGCTTTGTGTGCTTCACAGACAACGACGAAGGCATTCGCGACGAAGTTGAATGCCAGCCGCTTCCCGATCTCACATTCGATAAAGAACTTGGAAAGTACTGGCCGAAACTGGGCTTGATGTCGAAGGGGCTGGGCGGCCTTGAAGGCATGACGTTGTTTCTCGATCTCGACATTGTGATCATCGACAGTATCGACGATTTCCTCACGGTGCCGGGGCGCTTCCACATTATCCGCGAGTGGAAAGACCCTGAGCTGGGCTATGGCAACAGTTCGATCGTGCGCTATTTCATCGGCCATGAAAGCTATGTGCTCGACCGGTTTTACGCTACGCCGCCGGAAGTCATTGCATCCAAATATGATTCCAAAGAGCAAAACTTTCTGACCAAAGCCGTCGACGATGTGACGTTTTGGCCGAGTGAATGGGTCGTACCTTTTTCCAATGCCTGCCTTCCAAGCAACAGAATCGTCAGGTTCTTCGTTAAACCGAAGAAACCCGATGACGGAAAAATCATCGTTTTTTATGGGTCAATTACACCCGACAGTGCTCTGCGTGGCGAACATCAACGTAACAAACGTGTAGGCCGTGGTTTGCACATCCGCCCAACGAGGCGGCGCTTTCCTCCGGCGCACTGGATCAGAGAATACTGGCGCGAATGATACCCATAGCGAAACGAGATATGATCTTCCCGGATTTGTCTGGCAATTCGAACTTTGAATGCTACGGGCAAATCGCTGGATTGCCTGAGGAAGTCACCTGGCTGGGTGGCGGCCAACGTTTCGTCGCGTGCGTGTTTTACACCGACAACTACACCTGTCAGGTCAAACGCCTGAAGGAGTCGTTGGAAATCCTTGGGATCAATCATCACCTCAAATTGTTGCCGCGCCGGACCACATGGGAAGCCACCACCCGGCTGAAGGCTGGGTTTGTTGCAGACTGCCTGGACAAGTTTTCCGACTTCGATGTTTTGTACCTGGATGCCGATGCGGTTGTGCGCGAGCCGCCCGACTTCTTCGAATCGGTTGCCGGCGATGTCGGCGTGCTATTCACGCCAACCTTTCGCAAGGGGCGACCGTGCCTGACCATCGCAGCGGGCACGCTTTACGTGCGCAATACGCCTGGCGGGCGCCGATTTGCCGAAGCCTGGCGCGCGCAAGAGGCGAACGTTGGCGTCCTGGGTCTTGATGAAGACATGATCTATGCGGCGTTTGAGGACTTTGCCGGTGTTTCGTTTACGGCGTTGCCGCGCTCTTACTCCAAGATCTTCGATGCCGAAGGGCCAAAGCCGGTAATCGAACATTTCCAGGCCAGCCGCGGGCAGTTCAAATTGAGCAAACTCGCGCGCCGGGGAAAACGCTTTGTTCCGATTTTTGGCGTTGCGGGTGCGGCGGTTATTGGGCTGATGTATCTTGCGAAATTCTTCGCCGCTTGATCAAGATGGCCCTGCTTCGGGGTCCCCTCGCCACCGGGAGAGGGGAAAAAGTGAGCCGGGGAAATTTTAGAATTGGGCCGCTATTGCGCTTGACCTTTGGGAGTTTAGTGCAGGGCCGGACACGATTGGCCCGACCCTGCAGCCCTCCCTCCACGAACTCTTTTTTTGGGCGCTTCAGATGCCCACCGCTGGTTCTCGGCGACCCACACTTCCTGAAGTCGTGTGGGCGGCATCCGCGCCCTGACGATTTGTCAGCGTCCGAAGCGAGGCAGGGACGACCAGCGGCGTTGGCCGTCGCGCTTCTGGGCGCGGATATGATCC
>JAHZKP010000129.1 GCA_022600345.1 Alphaproteobacteria bacterium
GCTGTCGATTGCAAACCGGGCCCAAGAGATGACATTCCGTCCTCCCCCGTCAAAGGGGGAGGAGCCGCTGGGCGCTCTTGCCAACACTTCCTAAGGTCATGTTTGACCCGACGCAGCCCCTCCCTCTGTCTTCAGGGGGAGGACTCCGCGCCATCGTTTAGCCCCGGCTTTAACAGGTGACGTTTGCTCGCGCGAAAGCTGAGGGGCTAAGCGATTGTGGCGCGGATAGGAGGGGGTGAACCTCATTTTTGCGCCTCCAGATGCCCACCGCTCTGATGTTGGTCCACAGTTCCTAAAGTCCTGTGGAACTGGCGGCATCCGGCGCCGTACGATTCTCCGCACCGGAGTGGTGAGCAGCGCAAGCAACGGACACCCCCACCTGGGAATGTCACGATCACTTGGTCCCTGGCGTTGCGGGTGCGGTGCTGCTGTCGATTGCAAACTGGGCCCAAGAGATGACATTCCGTCCTCCCCCGTCAAAGGGGGAGGAGCCGCTGGGCGCTCTCGCCAATATTCGGCAAGCCGATGTTGGGCGGTCATGGCGCGCCCTGAACCGCTCTAGAAGGACGTTGAGGGGCAGCGGGTAATCGGCAAGCAGGGCGGTGCAAGCGCTGGGCGGCCGTCGTCTTATCGATACCGTCGCGAATTTGCCGAGCGGACGCGGCGGCGTTTGGATTTGCGGCGTTTCGATTTCAGTTTCATTGCGGCACGTTTGCGTTTGAGGGCCAGATGCTTGCGGCAGCTTGGCCGTTTCAAATTGCATTTGACCGTTATGCGGCGCGAGGTGCGCTTGTAGTTGCCCTTGCCGCGCTTGCCGACGCTGACAAAGCTAGAGGCGCGCGCCAGGGCTGCGTTGCGGCGCTTGAGGATCTTCCTGGGAGACGTGCTCAGCAGCCCCACCAACCTTTTTTCCGCTGTTGATAGTTTTGCTAACCGGGAGGGGTGGCTGACAATACTTTGCAACTCGTCCTCCGCCTGCAGTATTTCGGCGGTTTTTTCGCAAACCTCTAAAGGGACCATGTCACGCCCCACCTCCGTGGGGGCTGCATCCGTGATCTGGTATTTGCCGTTGCAGACGTTGATGCGCGGTGGGCGGCGGGTACGCTCAAAGGAATCGTAGCCCGCCTTGAGGCTGCGCCAAAAGCCGATCCACTCGCTCTTTTTGTACTGGGCGAGTTTTTTCCTGGTCATTTTGAACGGGAAGACGTGCACGGGGACATGCTGCTGGCCGGCGCTCAATGCGTTGCGAACCAGTCCGAAGACCTCCTCCATAACGGGGTTGGTCATGGCATAACAGCCAATCGATGTGCAGCCGCCGTGAATTAGGATGTAGGACCCGGTGCGCAATAGCGAGCGGTCGAGCGCATTGGGAAAGCCGATGTTCAGCGAGCGAGGCCAGCGGCCGCCCCAGTGAAGCTGGCGGCGGGTGATTGTGTAGAAACCTTCAGGGCTTTGCTTGTCGCCTTCAGCCATTTTGGGGCCGAGCGACCCGGACCAGTGGCAGATCGGGTAGGTGGCAAACTTTACGAAGCGGCGGCCCTTTTGCATCCACAGTTCGAGCTGGGAAGTTTCCTTGAAGATCCGCAGCATGATCGGCGCGCCGGGCTCGAGGCCTAGTTTCTTCAACCGGGGGGCGGTGTTGTCGACTGCCGGGGTTCCTTCAAGGGTCTCACCGCGTGCTGCTTTGCGCTGACGCTCAATGCGGTCTGGGGCAGCGTCCTTCAATTCGATGGTGACGGCGCTGGCCGGTGCCGGGGCAAGGGTGAGCCCTGCTGTTATCAACAGGAGCACGGCAAGCGCGTGAACAGCGCTCAAGCGTGATTGGCCGATGCTCAATAAAAGGCCGCATTTCAAACTGGTGGGTATCAAACTCAATGCTTCTTACTCATGCGCATCATTTTTAGGACCGTCAGCGCCGCCACGACCCAGCAGGCTAGAGCTGGCGCGCCGCTTTTGCGCGGAAAGTACCGCAGCAATCCGACCTGGGTACGACAATTTCTTCAGCGATCATAACAGATGCCGGCCGTGATCTGAAATGGGGATGCCGGAGAGTTGATGGCGTGGCCGGTCCAGGTTGGTGGGAAGTGGTTAATTGGTGGCGATGGACTTTCTCAGCTTGCAACTCCTTTTGACCAGACGGCTGCCGTTGCTGCCGGGCGCTCCGGGGGCTGCGACATAGCGGCGGGCGCAGACTTCGACCTTGGGCGGGAGGCGGGTTTGCTCGAACAGGTCATGGGCTGGTTTTAGTTGCTTCCAGAAGCCGTGCCAGCGATGGCCGGTTTGATCGGCAAGGTTGGCGGCGGTCATACGAAACGGGAACACCTGGACCTGGAAGCGCTTCTGGCCGGCATTGAGGGAAGCTGTGACCAGTTTCCAGATTTCATCGACGGCATCGTTGGTTACCGCATAGCAGCCAATCGATGAGCAGCCGCCGTGGACCATCAGGAAGCTGCCGGTGCGTCTGTGCCAGCGGTCGAACGTGTTGGGAAAGCCCAGGTTGAATGAGCGATGCCAGCGGCTTGCCGGGTTAAGCTGGCTCTTGGAGACGGTATAGATGCCCTCCGGAGCCTGGCGGTCGCCCTGTTTCAGCTTGGGGCCGAGGCGGCCGGAAAAGCGGCAGATCGGGTAGCTTGCGAAACGTTCGAATTTGTCGCCACGCTTGAGCCAGACCTCGAGGATGAATTCGCGCTTGAAGATGCGGATGAAGATCGGTGCGCCTGATGAGAAACCGGCGGATTTTAATCTTCCATCGAGGCTGCCAAGGTCGGGTGTGCCGGGCAGTTGCCAGCCGATGCTCCAATAAGCCAGCCGCCAGGCGCGCTGAAAGGCCAGCGAACGATTATCGTTGCTGGAAATCAGTCCACTGATGCGTTTGCCGAAAAGGGTGGCACCGTTGTGTTCGATGAACGCTGCGCCGGCGATCAACAGGACTGCGGCGGACATCAAGACTGCCGTCTTGAGGCCGGCTGCGATCTGGTGCTTCCAAGTGGATTTAGACTGCGCCATCAGGATCCGGAGGGTTCAGGTCTCAATTGCGATAAAAGACCTGGAGAAGGCGTCAGGTTTTGGGCGTGGAGGAAATTAAGTCGGTATTCGCGTCCCGCCCGCTTGGGTCGTGCCGGATCAGGGTCAGAAGCCCAATTCGCGGATCATGCCGGGTTGGGGCTGCGATTGCTTTTTGGCGTGGTTCTTGAAGCCCAATCCGTATGGCACCAGCATCGGCCGGCCATTATTGGCAACGGTGCGCATTTTCGGGCCGACGGCTTTGATATGCTGAAAAGCGATCTGCTCGCTGGAGGGCTGGGGAATGAACGGATCGATCTGCGGCCGTCGGAATGAGGGGCAGCGGGCGGCAGGATTTAGCCTGCGGCGGGATGACCAATCTACGTTGACGACATATCGGCGCTCGCAAACTGCGACTTTTGGCGGAATGCGGTGTACCTCGAAGTGGTCATAGCCCTGTTTCAGCGTTTTCCAAAAGCGATACCACTTGTGCTTCCTGTGACGCTCCATATTCGCCTCGGTCATGCGGAATGGAAAGGCGTGGACCTGGAATTTCTCCTGGCCGGCGCGGAATGACTCCCGGGCCAAAGCATAGATTTCCTCCATCAGTGCATCGGTCATCGCGTAGCAGCCAGCCGAGCGGCATTTGCCATGCACCATCAGGAAGTTACCAGTGCGCTTGCGGGACTTATCGTAAGCGTTTGGGTAGCCCAGATTGAAGGAGATATGGAAGCTGGAATTCGGGTTCATCTGGTGGCGCGCGACCTGATAGAATCCTTCAGGGGCTTGCTTGTCGCCCTGCTTTAACTTGGGGCCGAGGTTACCGGACCAGTTGCAGATTGGGTACGTCTTGTAGTGATAGAAGCGGCCGTCGTCGCGGGCCTTCCAGATTTCAAGCTCGGATTCTTCCTTGAAAATGCGAATGAACATTGGGGCGCCGGGCTGCATGCCCTTTTTGCCCAACAGCATCATGGCGTCCTTGGACAGCGGCTGCTCGGATGGGGGCAATTGGGGTGCGCCAGCGCAAGCGGCCAGCAGCATTGCCGAAGCAATTGCCAACAGCAACGCGCGCAAGCCTGCAAAGCTGCGGTTTGCAGAGAATTCCCAACTCATTACGTAGTGCCCCTAACGTCCCGTCATCTACAATCGATTCGGTTTCGTTAACAGGAGGTTAACACAAACCAAAAATGTTGCGATAGCGCAGATCGTAACACGTCTCCGTGACACAAAGCTGGCAGCAAAATGCGGCACGGTCGCGGCAGTCGGAGAATTGGGTTGTGCTCTAACGTGCTGAAACGTCACGTTAATAAATGAGAGCTGAATCGAGGGCCCGACTTGTCGGGCCGCCGTGCCAACAGCCAGCTAGTCAGTGGAAGCCGTTTTGGTGCGACCTTAGAGGCTGCGGCCCATTTGCAGGAACCGGTCGTGGCGTTGGCGGCGGATCTGGTCGGCGGGCATGTCGTTGAATTCAGACAAGGTTAGCGCGATCGCGGTGCCAAGTGCGTCGATGACGCTTTTGGCGTCGCGGTGTGCGCCGCCAACCGGTTCGGTGACGATGCCGTCGATAACGCCCAATTCATCGAGATCCTGGGCGGTGATCTTCATTGCGGTGGCGGCTTCTTCCTTCTTTTCGGAGTCGCGCCAGATGATGGAAGCTGCGCCTTCGGGCGAAATCACTGAATAAATCGAGTGCTCGAGCATCAAAATGCGGTTGGCGGTGGCGATTGCAACCGCACCGCCCGAGCCGCCTTCGCCGATAATCGCGGAAATGATCGGTACGCCAAGGCTGAGGCAGCAGTCGGTTGAGCGGGCGATGGCTTCTGCCTGGCCGCGTTCCTCGGCTTCGATGCCTGGATAGGCGCCCGCGGTGTCGACCAGCGTGATAACGGGGAGGGAAAAGCGGTCGGCCATCTCCATCATGCGCACGGCCTTGCGATAGCCTTCGGGCATGGCCATTCCGAAGTTGTGCTTGATGCGGCTTTCGGTATCGGTGCCCTTTTCATGGCCGATGACCATGACGGGGCGGCCGCGGAAGGTCGCAGGTCCACCAACGATGGCCAAGTCTTCGGCGAAGTAGCGGTCGCCTGCGAGCGGCGTGAAGTCCTTGAAAAGTCGGTTAATATAGTCGAGGCAGTGCGGGCGTTCGGGGTGGCGGGCGACCTGGGTCTTTTGCCATGGGGTGAGTTTTGAATAGGTCTCGGCCAGGGTGGCACGGGCTTTTTCTTCAAGCTTCTTGATCTCGTCGGACAGGCTTTTTTCGGTGTCCTCGTCGATCAGGGCGCGCATCTCGGCGGCCTTGCTTTCCAACTCCGCGACGGGCTTTTCGAAGTCAAGGTAGGTGCGCATGTGAGCAGGTGCGGTATCAGGTGCGATGTCGTCTGCAAGTTCGTCGGTGTCTGCCATGTCGAAATAGGCCCTCGTGGGCGGCTGTTGCACGCCGGAGTTGCGGGATTTTCAATCTGTTAGAGCGAGCGCGAGGACTTTAGTCAAGAGACGCAACGGCGCAGCGTGAATGCCTGATGGAGCCCACCGTGGCGGTAGGGCGGGGAGGAAATCGGGCTAAATCCTCGTTATCCATTCCAGAATCGGGTGGTCTGCTTGTGACTGAAGTTCTGAGCTGCTGAACGAAAGGCTGATGGACTGGTCGCTTGTGCGGCCCGACGCCGGACGTGGCCGCGTTCGGTTTGTGTGCGGAATAATTCAAGGCGAGCCAAATCCAACGGGAGGTTAAAGAGCGCGCGGCTTTTGCTCCAGTAGAGGCGGGCTTGTGAGCTTTGCTGCCATTTTTGCTCCGCTGCCGTGACTGGATGTGGTGGATCGGCATGCGTCAGGCTTGACCAAGTAGCAACCAGCGCGTTCACGGCGACCGCGGTGGAGGCTTTGCGAAACAGTGACATCGCCGCCAGCAGGCAGGCTTGCTGGCAATCACCAGCCGTCAGTTGGCTGAGGTCGACCAGATCCTTCAAAACCAGGCGGCGGCTGACAAAGTTGCGGTTGTGTAGCTGGGCATGAGCGAGTGCGTGGGCGATGCGGTGTTGCCGGCTGGGGAGGTTAATTGCTGCAGGAGAGCTTGGCGCTGGAGTGCTCTGCGCGCGAAGTCCGCCGACTGAGATATCGTAGTCGTCGAGGCCGAACAGGCGGGTATGCAACTCAATCGAATAGGTCTCGCATGGGCTGATGAGTGGCGGGAAGTGAGCCTGGGTTTCTGGATCGTAGTCTTCTTGGCTACGGGTGAAGCCGAGCTTTTCGACAGCGGCGACACTTTGCTCAAGTTCGTGCTCGTGGACCAGAAGGTCGATATCGCCCATGAAACGCCAGGGGGCGACGCTTTCAGGATCGTCAAGAAGGAAGGCTGCGCCCTTCAACGCAACAGGCGTGATGGCGACGGTGTTGAGTTGCGCCGAGATATCGAGGAGGGACGCTTTGAGTTGGCGATTGCGGCAGGCGTTTTGGTCGCGCATGTCGAGGACGAAGTTGACGGCTTCGGGGCGCTTTCGGCTGCCGGGATAGAGCCGGGCGAGGGGGCGCGCGATGGCTGGCAGCACAAAGTGGCTGCTGGTGAAGGCGATCAGGTGCTGCCAATCGAGACCTGAAAGGTGTGTGTGATGATTTGCTCGCTCGGCAACGGCTTGCGAGGGCTGGTGTCGGTAGCGCAAGAGCGCGAGTGCGAGATCAATTGCCTGCTTGCGCGGTTGGGCGTTCATTCGTTTGCCATCAATTCGATCTGGATTGCCGCTTCAGATAGATCGCCATAGGTCAGCGCGATTGCGGGCGTTTTGTTCGCCAGTCGGGCCAGGCTCTCAATCGTGTCGCTTGCGCCGACGATCTCACTGCCGGTCGTGAGCAGCATGCCGAGACTTTCTTCGGGGGATAGTTGTCGTGAGTGGAGCGAGGCGCCGGCTTGGAATTCGGGAAACACGATCAAGGACGGAGAATTCGTGAACGACAGCGCTGGATCGTTGGGTGCAGGGTCGACGTATCTGACCTGACGATTGACGACCTGTAATCGCTTGGATTGGTCGATTAGCGGGAAGTCCCGTTTCAGCAGATCCCAACTTGGGGATTTCAGACTGGCTGCCAGCGGAAACGATGAAATGCGGTCGCCAGCTTGTCCAAGCGCCGTAAAGTCATCGCAGAGATATTTTGCTCCGCGTTTGACGAGCGCCATCATCAACGTCGTCTTTCCCGATCCAGTGCTGCCAGCGAGGATTATTCCTCTTTCGGCAATGGAAATGGATGAAGCGTGCAGAATCGCAGCGACGTTTTCGCGGGGCAGCAAGGCGATCATCAGGCTTTGAATGATAACGCGGCGGACGATGCCCAGGTCGCAGTCCGATGCGATGGCGATGCCATCGCGGTCGACGGTGAAGCCCCGAGACGTCGTCGTGGCGGTTATGGTCGTGAAGGGCCCGGCGGTGTTGCTGCTGATGAGTGGCTTTAGATTTTGGGAAACCAGTTCGGCAAGATGAGGGTCATCGGTTTTGAAGGCGGCATGTGGCTGGCCTGTGAAGCCAAAGGCAAGCAAGGCGTGTTGAGTGCTTGGCTCGCTTGCTTCAGTGTCAGAGGTTTTTGCCGGCGCTGTTGGGACCGTCAAAGGCGGGTCGAGGAAGCCAGCAGCGTCCAGTTGCCTAGCCAGTGCAGCAACATGGGCGTTGGCCTGCTCGAGCGATACATCGATGCGAGGGGCAAGCTGCCGGGCGATGTCGATGTCGGACAAGCCATCGCTCCGCCTGCGCCAGATCCAGGCGGCGTCCTGATTGAGGATTGCGATTGCTCCGTTATCGGCTCTGTGCAGACACGAGCTTTCGCCGACGCCGATGACTTCGATCACGCCGTTTGGCAGGGCCAAGTGCTCATTGTTGTTGGCGGATAGGGAGACCATCAGACCCAGACAGCCTCTAGCAGCCGGAATGTCCGTTGCGGCGAATACCTACTCGCAAGCCGGGGCCGTCGCAATTGCGGCCATAAGCATGCCCGTTGCCATTGCCGTTGCCTCGGCCTTGGGCGATGCCCTTACCAGAAGTCAGAACCAGCATGGCGGGGGCGACGGCGGCGGCGTAAGCGCCCATCCGCAACATGGCGGCGCGCCGCTCTTCGTCAGTCGATTCGATTTCTTGGGATGTGGGCTGCGAGGGAACGTTCTCCGGCGTGGGGTCTTTTTCATCGGTCATTGGGGCGGGTCTCCTTACCAGATCAGGGGGGAGACTATTCAATCTTTCTTAACGGACGTTTTATATCGGGCGGGAAACCTGGAATTTGGAGGGCTACCATGCCTATCCGTTTGGTTCCGTTAGTACTGCACGAGGCCAAGGGGGACACTCGCCGTCAATGGGCAACGGCGGTCAGAACTTGCAGACGTCTCATCCCAGGCAATGTCATGGCCACCCCGGCTCGGAGGCCGGGATAAACTCCAGTGGCCATCCACGCAAATTGCTGGAATAGTTGACGTTTTTATTGTTCTCAAAGGGTGAAAGAAATGCCGGAGCGGATGGCGTCAAGGAGGACTGGCGGCAGTTCCCTGAGGCTTGTATGGATCCTCACCTTCGTGAGGATGACGTTGGTGGTTGTGGTGTTTTGGGGGTGGCGCTTCGCGGGGGCATTCTCAGGTCAATGGGGAAACTGCGATCCGGTCCAAAGGGGATAGGTATGGACGCTAAATTATGGGCCGGAATTACCGGGCGTTGGCGCTGGTGCTTGCGCTCTCAAGCCGGAACTGCAGCAGGATCGTGCGTTGCAGGAAGCGATTGAAGTTGTCATCCGACAGGATCGAAATGATGGTTCGGCCTCGTTCATCGCGATGAACGGCAAGGCCTTCCATGTTGTCGATGTCCTGGGCCATCGTGGCGCTTAGAAGAATCTCGCCCTTGAGCGAAGCGCCTGCCTTCAATGCTTTGATGGGGATGCGGCGCAAGCGCATCTTGATGCCTTCCAGCCAATTAAAGCGGCGCTCCAACAATAACAAATCGCCGCCGGGCAATGTTGCAACTCCGGTGATGTCATAGCCGCCGATGTCGGTGAGGAAAAAACGTTTCGCGGATTTGCCCGACCAGATCCAACCGGTGTGGCGTCCGTTGGTATCGTGGTGGCGCTCGGCGATGGCCATTAACGCGCCGCGATAGCGCCCCTTGGTCAGGACCGTCATGGCTTCAAAGCCCTTGAGGCCGGACATCTTGCCGTATTTCTTATTGGGGCGGACATAAGACCGGGGCTTGGAGACGCCATTCTTGCCGATTGAAAAGCGGCCGATGCGGTGGTTCTGCTCAAAGGCGATCAGCAGCTTACCGTTGGCAATCGAACCGCCGATGAGTTCGACGGCTTCGGCGTCGCGGTCGCGTTCGCGGCGCAGCGGTTTTCCGCTCAGGGCTTTGAGTGGTCCGATACGTGGAGGCTGCAATCCCGCAAGCCGGCCCTTGCGGTAGTTGAGCCTGCCGGTCATCCAAAGTCCGGCATCGGAAACGGCAACGAAATTTCTGCCATCAGCGTCGAGGGCCAATCCGGACCAGCCGCCGAAGCTTTTTTCGGGACTGGAGATCTTCAGGCCGCCAATGAACGTTAGCTGGCCGAATTGCGTCCGGGTTGGATTGCTGCGGTCGAAATAGGTAATCGGGCGGGCTGAAACCTCGATAGTGCGAGTGCCGATTTTTTGCGGATTGGGTTTGGGTTCGGCAAGTGCGGCGCCAGCAACCGCGAGGGCGACCGTGGTCAATGCCAGGAGGGCAAGTGAGGCAACGCGCGCCGCCGGGCGGAAGGAAAGGTTCCCCGCGCGCGGGCGAGGTGCCGGGTTGGGCTGATTGGATCGCTGCATCACTGGCTTCGCTTGCGGCGGCCCGCTGGTCGCGGCCTGATTACGGCGGGATTGTTGTTTTCTTCAAACAGCTCAACCAGCTTGTCGGTCATGGCGCCGGCCAGTTCGCTTGGATCGGTGATGGTGACGGCGCGGCGGTAATAGCGCGTTACGTCGTGGCCGATGCCGATTGCGATGAGCTGAACCGGGCTGTTGGTTTCGATCTCGTGAATCACCTGACGCAAGTGATGCTCCAGATAGTTGCCGGTGTTGACCGACAAGGTTGAATCGTCGACGGGTGCGCCATCGGAAATCATCATGAGAATGCGGCGCTGCTCGGGCCGGCCGAGCAACCTGCGATGGGCCCAGGCCAGGGCTTCACCGTCGATGTTTTCCTTCAGCAGGCCCTCGCGCATCATCAGGGCGAGTGAGCGCTTGGTGCGGCGCCATGGGCTGTCAGCGGTCTTGTAGATGATATGGCGCAAGTCGTTCAGGCGGCCGGGGTTGCCGGGCTTGCCGTCGTTGAGCCAGGTTTCGCGCGATTGACCGCCCTTCCAGGCACGCGTGGTGAAGCCGAGGATTTCAACCTTGACGCCACAGCGCTCCAGGGTGCGTGCGAGGATATCGGCACAGCAGGCGGCGACCAGGATGGGGCGGCCGCGCATCGACCCGGAGTTGTCGATCAGCAGCGTGACGACGGTGTCGCGGAAATCAATGTCGGTTTCCTGCTTGAAGCTGAGCGGGGCCATCGGATCGATGATAACGCGGGTCAGCTTGGCAGCATCCAGAGTTCCCTCTTCCAGGTCGAAGACCCAATCGCGATTTTGCTGCGCCATGAGCCGGCGCTGAAGCCGGTTGGCCAGTCGTGCGACGACGCTGGAGAGGCCGCGCAATTCCTTGTCGAGGAAGCCACGCAGCCGTTCGAGTTCTTCGGGCGTTGCCAGTTCCTCGGCGACGGCTTCCTCGTCGAACTCCCGGGTGAAGACGTTGTAGCCAAAGTTCGATGGGTCATCGAGGACGGAGGTATTGGGCCGCCAGGGTTCTGTCGTTTCGGTTGAATCGTCGCCTTCGGACTCGTCATCGTCATCGTCGGCGGGTGCGGCTTCGTCGTTGTCTTCGAATTCGCCGACGTTTTCCTGGTCGGGTGTGTCGTTTGATTCTTGTTCTTCAGGCCCGCTTTCGCTTGGCTCGTTTTCTTCGGATTGATCGTTGCCGCTTTCCTTTGTCTCGGGCTCTTGTTCCTGCTCGGATTCGCTCTTGGTCTCCGGGCCATCGGGGAGCATGTCGAGGGCGCGCAACATGTCCTGCATCAGGCGGCCGAAGGCTTCCTGGTCGTCGACGTGTTCACCCAACTGATCGAGCAGTTCGCCGGCGCGCTGGTTGACCGTGTCGCCCCATTCGTCAATGAGGCCCTTGGCGGTCGCGGGTGCGGGCGCTCCGGTCAGGCGTTGGCGGATCATCAATGCGAGGGCGTCGGGCAGGGGAGCGTCTTTGCGCGATCTGATGGTGGCAAAGCGGCCGTGTGCATAGAACGCTTCAATCCTGGCGGTCAGGTTTTGTGCCATGCCTTCCATGCGCTGGGCGCCAAGGGCTTCGACGCGGGCGCGCTCCATGGCTTCGAAAGCCTCGCGGGCGGGCCCATGGGGTGGAGCAAGGCGGTTGTGCAGCGCTTTGTCGTGGCAGGCGGCGAGTAGCGCCATGGAATCTGCGGAACCGCGGAGGATTGCAATTTCGCGGCGAGACATGGTGCGCGGGGGCTCGGGCAGGCTGACGGTCTTGCCGATCAGAAGCGGCTGGCCGGTGTGGTAATTCACCTGGGTTTCGCTGTCGCCGGCAATGGTGCGTACGCACGACGTCAGGGCCCGCTTGAGCGGCTCGGACTTGGCTTCCTTGCGTTTGCCTGACTGGGTCATGTGAAATTTGCAACGGCGCGGGGCCGAAACTCGCTTACCTTCGATTGCTATGTTGAGGCGTCGCCGTCGTGGGCGAGCAGTTTGCCTTCGGCGATTACCAGCGGTTGCCCCGTCGTCTTGTCGCGCACTTCTCCGCTCAGTGAGATGACGAGACCTTTCAGCTTCTTTGATACTTCCGAGCCGGTTATCGTCCAGATGAGTTCGGTATGGCACCCGGCTTTGACGGCCCTGCGCAAAGTGAATGTAAACCCCAAACCCACCGCTTCGCCCCGGCGGGAATATTCATCGGCGAGGACGGAAACCAGGACGCCCGTTGAATGGGCGGCGCTGGCGATGACCGCACCGAACTTGCTGTTTTTCGCGAACTGCGGGTCGAGATGGAGCGGGTTGGTGTCACCTGCCATCTTCGAATAGGCGGCGATGTTTTGTTCCGTGAACAGGTAGTCGCGGGTGGCTGTCCGGCCGATCTCGTAGGTGGCCGTGGGGTGGGGGCTTGGGTCAGACTCTGATTGGCTCACGGCCTCACACCTATCGGTTGTTGCCCGCAGGCCGAATTAACAGGTTACGCCAGCGCGACGTTGGCTGAACTTTCCGGGAGATCTTCGCCAAAGCAGCGCTGGTAGAGTTCAGCGACCACCGGGCGCTCCAACTCGTCGCACTTGTTTAAGAAGGTGAGCCGGAACGCCAAGCCGATATCGTCGAAGATCTCGGCGTTCTCGGCCCACGTCATTACGGTCCTGGGACTCATGACGGTCGATAGATCGCCATTGATGAAGGCCTGCCGGGTCAAGTCGGCGACGCGGACCATGTTGGAGACGGCTTTTTGCTTGTCGTCTGTTTTGGCGAACGACTTGACCTTGGACAAAACGATGCCGACCTCGTCGTCATGGGGCAGGTAGTTCAAGGTGACGACGATCGACCAACGGTCCATCTGGCCCTGGTTTAGCTGCTGGGTGCCGTGATACAGGCCCGAAGTATCGCCAAGACCGATTGTGTTGGTTGTCGAGAACAACCGGAAGGCCTTGTGGGGATGAATCACACGCGATTGATCGAGCAAGGTCAGGCGGCCTGCAACCTCCAGAACACGCTGGATGACGAACATGACGTCGGGCCGGCCGGCGTCGTATTCGTCGAACACGAGCGCGGTATTGGACTGCAAGGCATAGGGTAGGATGCCTTCCTTGAATTCGGTGACCTGCTTGCCGTCCTTGATGACGATTGCATCCTTGCCGACCATGTCGATGCGCGAAACGTGGCTATCCAGGTTGACGCGGACGCAAGGCCAATTCAAACGGGCCGCAACCTGTTCGATGTGGGTGGATTTCCCGGTGCCGTGATAGCCTTGGACCATGACCCGCCGGTTGTGCTTGAAGCCGGCGAGGATGGCCAGCGTCACTTCCTTGTTGAACAGATAGTCGGGGTCGAGATCGGGCACGTGCTCGTCGGCCTTGGAATAAGCGGGAACCTCGATATCGCTGTCGATACCGAAGAGCTGCCGCACGGAGACCGAGATGTCCGGCAGTCGGTCGCCAGTGGCCTTCTGGCCGCCTTTGGATTTAGCCGTCATGTTCTGGATAGTTTCCTAGTTTCCCGGAGGGGTTAGCCCGTCTTTCGAACAGGGTCGTGGAGCGTCATGGCCTCCGGCCACCTGATAGGCGGGGCCACATGGCTGACATGCTGCGTTGAAAATCTTGCCCGATAAACCATATCGAACTGCAATTTTCGTCTTGCCTGTCAACCATTTGACCTCCGTGACGCCCGCACCCCCTGTGAGAAAGGCGGGCTGGGGGCGGTGATGTTGGGCGCGGGAAGACTGCGAAACGCTGGTATGCCAGCGGCAGATCACCAAACCGGTCGGCGCATTGTCAAGGCTTCAAACGAAACCTTGCTGTTTTAGCAGGTTATAGGCCTGGAGGATTTCGCGCAATTTTTCTTCCGAGCGCCGGTCGCCACCGTTTGCGTCTGGATGATGTTCCTTGACCAGGGCCTTGTAGCGAGTCTTGATGTCGTCCTTGCTGGCCTCGGCCGTCAAATGCAGTGTTTTCAACGCCTTGCGTTCCAGGGGCTTGAGCGAACGGCGCTTGGAGCGGGCTTGTTCGCGTGACTGTTTGGCGCGCCATGCAAAGAAGCCGTGGGGATCGCGGGCCCGGTGGAGCGCTTCATCGGCATCCTTGTCGGGGCCGGTAGCGCCAGCGTCCTTGGCCTTGTCGGAGTCGTTGCCCATTTTCCAGGTGGGGCGATGACCGGTGATGGATTCCTTTTGGAACTTTTCGACTTCGCCATCCGACATGCCGTCGAAGTAATTGTAGGAATTATTGTACTGACGCACGTGATCGACGCAGAACCAATAGTACTCGCCATCGCGGCCGCGGCCCTGGGGGGCACGGTTGGAACCAGGCTTGTCGCATCCCTTCCACTGGCAGGCAGGCGATCCGGACGATTTTTCGGTTTTCGACGCGGTTTTCGTCGAGCGCTTGCGCTTGCCGGTGACCCTGATCGAGTCGAAGTATTTCGATTCCAGTTTCATGGCGTGAAGTATGATCTCTCCAACGTGACTACACAACCCGACATGCTTACTAGTAGCGACATGGGCAGTGGTAGCGTTGCGGTTGCGACATAGTAGTGTCCCGGTTGACGTGCTGGCAGAGCCGTCGGCGGGGTTGAAGTTTCCGTCAAATCGCAAGCCCTTCAGCAGCGCTCAGGCATACCTGCAGATTGCCTGCCATTCAACGGGGCGGACAAGATAGGCAGATCAAGGAGACCAAATCGTGAGCATCGAACAACAAATGCGAGAAAAGCTGATGGTTGCGTTGGAGCCAACGCGTCTTGACATCATCAATGAGAGTGAATTGCACGCCGGTCACCGTAGTTCGCCGGGAACGGGCCATAGTCACTTTCGAATCCTGATCGTGTCGCCGGCCTTCGAAGGCAAGTCGCGCGTGCAGCGCCACCGGCAGGTCAACGAGATATTGTCGGAAGAGCTTGCCGGTCTGGTCCATGCGATGGCGCTTGCGACATACGCACCAGGAGAGAATATTCCAACCTGAGATTCGAATGCACCCGCGTCCATCCAAGATGAACACGGTCTCAGGTTTCAGGGTCGATCGGTTTGACGCGAAGCGCTGAGATCTTGTTGCGGTTTTTGCGCAGAACCTCGAAGCGATAGCCGTGGAAGGTGAATATCTGGCCGGGTTCGGGAATGGTTTGAGCCTCATGAATGACGAGGCCTGCAACGGTGGTTGCCTCGTCGTCGGGTAGGGCCCAATGCATCTGCCGGTTGAGATCGCGGATCGGTACGGAACCATCGACGTTCACAGTGCCGTCGGTTTGCGGTCTGATCGCCATATCCTGGGAGTCGTGCTCATCGGCGATTTGGCCGACGATTTCTTCAAGGATATCCTCCAGCGTGATCAGTCCCTGCACTTCGCCGTACTCGTCGACGACCAGCGCCAACTGGGTCTGGCCCTTTAGAAACTGATTGAGTTGCTCCTTCAAACTCGTGGTGTCGGGGATAAACCAGGGGGTGTTGGAGAACTTGGTGATGTCGAGCCGATTGACGTCCCAATCAACGTTTGCCATCCCCGCCAAAAGCCCCTTGGTGTGGAGCACGGCGACGATGTTTTCAGGCTCATCCTTCCAGATCGGCAGGCGACTGAATTTCGATTCAACCGCTCGTTCGAGCACCTCGGCGGGCCGGTCATCGGCGTTGATCGTTTCCATCTTGGTGCGATGGATCATGATGTCGGAGACCTGCAAATCGCCCAGGTCGAGGACGCCGCCCAGCATGTGGGCATCGTGGCGTTCAACCGCGCCTTCTCTTGTCTGCAGGTCGATGTGGCCGCGGATCTCGCGGTGCGCCGACAGGATATTGGCGTCGTCATCGGCTGTATTAGGTGTCAGTTTGAGGATCGCAGAGACGACATATTCGATCGCGACGGTGGCTGGACGCAGAATAACAATCAACAGACCCATGACCGGGGCAATTGTGAGAGAGAATTTCTCCGAGTAGGCCAAGGCAAAGGTTTTGGGCAGGACCTCTGCGAAGACGACAACGAGCAGCGTCATTGCGATGGTGGCATAGGCGACACCGAATTCGCCGAACAGCCCGATCAGGAGGCTTGTTGTCAGGGCGGAGGCTAGAATATTGACTAGGTTGTTGCCCAGCAGCACGGTGCCAATGACGCGCTCGGGTGCGGCAAGCAGCTTGTTGACGCGCTGGGCGCGCTTGTCGCCTTCTTCCGCGAGGGCATGGATGCGGGCACGGGAGGCGGCTGTAAGCGCGGTCTCCGATCCCGAGAAGAACGCCGACATTCCCAGCAAAACCAGGACGCCGCAAAGGGTCAACAGAAGTTCAAGGGTCATTTTCGGACAACTGCCAAGGGGTTGTTATTGATGATTGGCGGGGCGGACATTCGCTGTGATGCCCCGAGGGCGAGCGGATTGGGCGGACTTAAGGCATGTGATGTGGCCCCAGTATAATGCGTAATGGTGCAATTGAAGCTAACCGGCGAACAAACAAGCTTTTGGCAGGTTCGTTTTACCCTTCGTCATGGGACCAGGAGGCCTGGTCATGCACACATTTCGGCCAGCATTTTCCTGACAGCTTCAACGTCGACGTCCTGGGTGAGGAAAGCTTCGCCAATATCGCGGGCGAGGACGAAGGTCATGCGGCCATCGCGAACTTTTTTGTCCTGCCCCATATGGCGGACCAGTTCATCGGCATTCAGCGGCGGGCCGTCGATGTCTGTGATTTTGGTGGGCAGACCGGTCTGGGCCAGGTGGTGTTCCACCCGCTGCGCGGTTCCTGGCGGGCACAGCCCGGTGCGCTGGGAAAACTGAAAGGCCAAAGCCATTCCGATGGCAACGCCTTCACCGTGCAACAGCCGGCTGGAAAAACCCGTGGAGGCTTCCAGGGCGTGGCCGAATGTGTGGCCCAAGTTGAGCAGTCCGCGAACGCCTGCCTCCATTTCGTCGGCGATGACGACTTTGGCTTTGGCGCGGACGCTGGTTTCTATGACTTTGCTCAGAGCAGCGGTGTCGTGGGCGAAAACGGCGGGCCAATTTTGCTCCAGCCAGGAGAAAAAGCCGGCATCGCCAAGCAGACCGTATTTTGCAACTTCGGCGTAGCCAGCGCGCATCTCGCGTTCGGGTAGCGTCTTGAGGACGTCGATATCGGCGATGACCAGATTGGGCTGGTGGAAGGTGCCGATGAGGTTCTTGCCCTGGGGTGTGTTGATGCCGGTCTTGCCGCCGACCGAAGAATCCACCTGCGCCAGAAGCGAGGTGGGGATTTGAACGAGGCGGATGCCGCGACGCAGGATGGAGGCGGCAAAACCGGCGAGGTCGCCGATGACGCCGCCGCCGAATGCGACAACGAAGTCGCCGCGTTCCAAGCCCATTTCCAACAGGCCCTCGCTTAACTTTTCAAGTTGGGCGAAGCACTTGGTCGTCTCGCCGGCGGGCAAGACGATGGAGCCCTTGTGGCGGCCCTCGGCTTTGAGTGCCGCTTCCAGTTCAGGCAGGTGGAAGCCGGCGACGTTTTCGTCGGTGACGATCCCGCAGCGGCCCTTGCCCAGGTGTGTTGCCACCAGGCGACCGGCATTGCTCAACAGCCCACGAGCGATGAGGATTTCATACTCGCGGCCGGGGAGGTCGATTTTGACGTTGCGCGGGCTGGAAGCCTGGGCGGACGTGGAGTTGACTATCGTCGGCATCTTGGGTCCGGTTGTTGTGCGGTTTTTCGGCGATGGATCGCAGTTAGGCTGCTGGTTCTAGCAGTAGAGATGTTGTCGCGCTTGGGGTTTCGTCAAATGGGCGGAGCGCTTCTAAGGGTTGGCGGGGCGGTCCTTGAGACCGCTGAGCTGGGTGATGATTTCTGAGACGATCTGGTCATGAGGCACTTCCCGGCTTTCAGCGATGATCTCGGCCTGTCCGTAGACAGGATAGCGCTCCTTCATGAGGCGGGACATGATCGCCTCGGGATTGCCGGTCTTGAGTAGCGGGCGGTGGTCGCGCCTCGAGACGCGCCGCATGAGTACTTCCAGATCCGCCTTCAGCCAAACCGAGATTCCCTTTTCGCGGATGCTTTTGCGCGTTTGCGGATCCATAAAGGCGCCGCCGCCGGTCGCCAGGACCTGTGGGCCGCCATTCAGGAGGCGGGCAATCACCTTGCGCTCACCGTCACGAAACTCGGTCTCGCCGTGATCTTCAAAGATTTCGGTGATCGACTTTCCCGCTGCTTTCTCGATCTCGTCGTCAGCATCGACGAATTTCAGTTTCAGGCAATTTGCCAGCCTCCGCCCGATTGCCGATTTGCCGCAGCCCATCATGCCGACCAGAACGATTGAATCCGTCCCCAGTAACGAAAGGACCCGGGAAACTTCCCGGCGGCTGGGCGCCTTGAATTTTCGGCCGAAGCCAAATCGGATCATTCCTCAACGTGCTCCAAACACCACTAGTGTTCCGTTTCAGACATTTGCCACCGCTTGATGCCGGGTCGCCAGCACATGTCTGAAACAGGAGGAACACTAGCAAGTCTATGTTTCTAGTGTAGCTTTTGTCTTCGACGTTTGCTCGCC